>CBFDAW010000249.1:0-5365 GCA_965602865.1 uncultured Thermoplasmata archaeon | reverse complement strand
TGGTGATGAATCCGTCGATATCATTAAACTTATGATTGATTTTTATTATTTGGAAGATCTTTTCACCCAAGGTCTCCTCACCACTATCACCAGTACTAAATTGGAAATTGGCATACGGTTCCACGCCATAAATATTACCAGTGATCGTTATTCCATCTCCCAACCTAACTTGAGGTGAGCCTAAAACCTTGAGCTTACCGATTAACTGGCGGTTTATGAGCCAAAATAGGTTCTCTGCGATCTTTTCAGCATCATCACGCGTCACATGTGAGAGCTTGTATTTCTTTTTCGGTAGTTCTGTATCTACATTATCTTGGGGTGTAAATTCCACCTTTGGAGGGTCTATTGTATGTACCTGGTCGTCACTAAATGCCATAAATCCTATTATCTCCACCGCTGAGACCTTTGCACGGGAGAGCTCAAAATTACAATCAATTAGGTCCCTACCAAAATTAAAGGTATGTTTATAAATATCAGTATTTTCAGATTCATCTTTTCCTCTTTCACTTATCCAATCCTCATTATCTTGCCCCGAACTATCTTTTAGATTTCCCGGTTCCCAACCTGAAGTATGAAACTTATCATTTATATCCATATAGATATTCAAACCATTGTATTTTGCCAATAATTTTATATGATCGAGAATCGGTTTTTGTTCGGAGATCGAATACCCGGGCAATTTACAGATACTGCTCTTAGTAATCCCATTTGTAGCCTCCTCCAAAGTGCCTTCTTCGATCGCCAATTTCTTGATTATCTCATCAATAGACATAAGCTTACTGAAAGATATCTTCTTACGGAGTGTGATGATTTTATTAAGTTTACTCTTACATTCTAACAAGGTTTCGCGTAAATGGACTTTTAGACGTGTAACATATCCCGTAAATACTAACGAGTACTCAGGACCCTCATCGAGGTCTTGGTTGTAATAACCTAAATACACTTTTACAATAGAGTCCATATCAATGACTGGTGCATGGTTAGGGTCATGTTTAATTTCCAGTTCACAAATATTAGCTGCACCATCTAAGTTTAAAACTATATTCAGGCTGGTTATATAGATCTCGGATACTTGATTTGAATTAGAAGGTTTTTCGGTATCTAGAAATATATTTGGAGAGATTACATATTTTGGTTCACTTGCATTAGGTTCAATAATCTCGATGCGATGGAACGGTTTTGCTGTATCTAAGATTCCCATTATCTACCCCTAAATTTATTTAGAATTTATATTTAATAACAACTTAGAGTATTGATTTATAATTATTATAATTTTTACTATTTTGATTTTTAATTAATATCATTTCATACTCTTTACCCATTCATAAACCGGTTCAACCATTTTTTTGATCCGTTCTTTCTCGGGGTTGATGGGCGAAGGCGTCCAATCATCGCCTGGGATAAAATGAAAATCCGTAACCGAACCTGTCCTTTTTTCTTGGGGAATAAACTCAACTTTGATCGGCATATTGAATTCTACGTCCCACGGATCTATATTGTGAAGTTCATTTGCTATTGCCACTTTACTACCCTCTATTACACCATAGACTAGAACGATCGGCAGACGTTTTAATGATGATCGTCCACTCCAACCTGCAACCGTCCAAGTATGTACATGCCCTCGTGGCGGCAGCTCTACCCATTCGCTCTCTTCAAGATTGCAGCCAAGGTTCCAGCAGTTGGTACGGACCGGTAGCCATGTGTCTCCACATTTCGGACAACGCATTCCCATTAGCTTTCCCTCTAATAACCCGATAAAGAATGGACTATTTCGACCATGACGAATCGTATATAATTGATCGTAATGCAAGAATTGATTAATCCTCTGACCATCCTCTGAGATCTCATGTCCCACGAATTCTAAACCGGTCTCGGTTACACCTTCAGGACGATAGTTGACTTTATTGATAAATTTGGGTTTCTTAATCTCCTCGCCCGTCATTCTAAGGCCTCCTTAGGATAAAATTAGATATACTCGTCCCCGTCCCTGCATGGCTGTTCACTATCCCGCATTTAGGGTCAGGAACCTGTGTCTTGGTGCTAAGATGTTTTTTTGGGATCAACCCTGAAAGCTGATAATGCGCTTCTACCCCGCTCATGATCCCGGTTGCACCTACAGGGTGACCGAAACCCATTAAACCACCACCGGGGTTCATCGGGATGTTACCCTCCATATGTGTCTCTTTGTCCCGTAGAAATTGTGTAATATTCTCGGTATCTGTCAAATACAACGCTTTATAGATCTGTGCTTCCGAGGTAGAAAATGCATCATGGATCTCACCAAAATCGATCTCTTTTGGCGGGTTTTCAATACCTGCCATTTTATAAGCGTAATCGGCTGCACATCTGCATGCTCCAAACTCGGTCATGTCCGGGTATCCCGCGCCGTATCTCTCGATCCAGCCGGGGAAATTTAATCTATCACCGGCACGGATAGTACAACTGGATAGGCCTATGCCATCGATCACCGAATACCCATCCGGGTTAACCCTCTTTGCATATTCCTCCGTGGTTATTAAAAGAAATGCCACACCACGCGTCATTAAACAGCAGTCGTATTTCTTAATTGGATATGAAATCAATCTTGAATTCATTACATCTTCCACTGTTATGTATTTATGTTCGTTTCGATACCATTGTGCTTTGGGATTATCCATAGCATTGTTTCGATTTTTTGCACCAATGGAACCTACATCCTCTTCGGTAACTCTATTCTCTTTCATCCATTTATTTGCCATTGCCGCATAATAAATAGGATAGATTCCACCCACCAATAATTCATATCTAATATCCGAAGCGAGAGCAATAAACTCACTTCCTTGCGATTGTGATACCGAATCCATGGTTTCATAACCGATCACGCCCACTACATCATGCACACCCGACTTTACGGCTAATGCCGCGGCATATATAGCACTTCCACCGGTATTGCCACCGTTCTCAACACGATAATGCGGTATCCCAACTAACCCTAAATGGTCATGGATCACCCACTCACCGCACAGTTGGTGCAGAAAATGTACCGAGAAATGCGAATAAATCATCAGGTCTAGATCTCTAAGTGAGAATTCTGGCACATCCTGTTGCGTCTCTTTGATACAATCGGCCGCACCTTGTTCGATATTCTCAAACCCTGTTGGACCATAATCAAAAGGTGTGGTTGCACCACCGACTATGCACACTTTTCTTGTCATCATATCACCTTCAACTTATACTTATCTGGTCAATCTAGCTTTAAAAATAAACTAGTATATCTCAATGCTGAGATATTTTTTTTAATATTAAATATTTTGGAAAACAATCATTATTAATAGTAGTTTATCATTATTGATTAAGGGGATGGTAAATGTTGTTTGTAACCTCCATGAATATTATTCCGGGCAATTATACAAAAGCTATAAAATTATTTAAAAATCCAGTTTTTCCTCCAGATGTTAAGGTGCATGAATTTCTATGGATGTTTGGAATTCCCGACGCCATATTATTATTTGAAGCGCCAAATGAGGAAACTGCCGGTGAATTTATCCTCCAGTTCGGCGAAGTTGCAGAACTGAAAACCGCAGTAGGTTTTCCCATCGACAAAATGAGATGGATGCAGTAACACACCAATTTTGAAATTAACAAATTCAAGTTCCAATCAGCTTTTACTCTGATGCGAATAACACTCCAAAAACCTTACTATCATTCACCAGATTATCAATCACACAATATTCATTCGGTGCATGGCAAGTATCATCGATTTTGGACCAAACTACGGTGGGGAATCCCGCACGTCTGAAAAACGCACCACAAGTACCACCGCCTATACCTTGGGGTTGTGCTTCTATATTATATACTTCTTTAATAGCACTTTTAAGCAATGTTACAACTGGTGCATCCGGTGCAGTTGGTGGTGCCGCAGGTTCAAACTGTACTTTCTCGAATGAGAGTTCTGCGCCGGTTTCGGTTTCGATTTGTTTTCCCAGTTCTTGAAATTTCTTCCAGATCTCCTCGGGGTCATAATATGGAAGTATTCTGCAGTCAAAATTGAACACATCACTACCTGGAATTGTATTTATATTATCAACATTTGCTTCTTTTTTCGTCATCTCAAAAGTAGATTCCGGTGGGTCAAAGAGCGGATCTTGATGGGCAAATGATGAATGTAATTCCGAATCTGCTAGCGAACCGAATCTCGTTGCCGCTCGAAACGCATTTACTCCTAATGCAGGCATACTTGCGTGGCACTGTTTGCCAGTAGTATTAACCTTTACCCATAATATGGTCTTCTCCGATACCTCTAGTTGAGTGCCATTTCCATTTCCACTATCAGGAACTACGATCAGGTCATCTTTTTTAAATAAATCTTTTTTAAGCAAATGCCGGATTCCGTAATGACTGCCAGTCTCTTCATCCGCGACTAGTGCAAGTGCAACATTATAATGTGGTTTTATCTTTAAATCTAATAGTGCTTTAGCAGCGAACATCGTAGCTACTAATGATTGCCCATTATCCTCCACACCACGACCATAAATCTTTCCGTCCTTTATCACCGGTTGAAAAGGTTCGGTATCCCATAAAGATAGATCACCTACCGGTACCACATCAGTATGCGTGACCGCCCAAATGGTTGGACCCTCTTGTTTTTCACCAACGATTTTTGCGATAATATTAGGTCTTCTACCTCCAAATGCCTTATCATCCAGTGCATCGTGGCGCGAGAGCTCGTCAAAACCCCAATCTTTGATTATATCTTCAATCAACTCTGCTTTTTTTAACTCACCCTCACCGTCATTTTGTGGAGATATTGCCGGGATAGTAATGATCTTTTTCAGTGTATCCACTATCTCCGAACGATAGCCTTCAATGGCATCTTGAATTTCTAAAAATCGTTTTTCATTAGTCATTGATCTTTTCCCCCTAAATTATTCTTTTACTCAATATCGATAGTTTCCATTAATTTTATATTAAGCGCCTTTTCTAATTTACGAATCAATTTATCATCAGGTTTAATTGAGCGATTCTCTAACTTTGAAATAATGGATTTTCGTTCATTGATTTTCTGCCCTAGTTGCTCTTGGTTCCAACCAAGTTTGTTCCGGCCCTCCTGGATCCGTTTATGATAATCTTCAATTAATTCCTTTTCACCGCTTTCATCGTAGATATTCTTACTCTTCAACCGTCGTGCTCTATGCTCCAAGCGCTGCTTGATGATCTCTTCCTTACTTTGTCCAGCACCAGTATAACCATAGCCGCCCCTGAATTGTGCTTTTTTATTTCCTCCCTCGCTTGCTTCTGATTTACTTGCTAGTGATGGCTCACTCGGGCTCTCTTTACCGAACTTTGCACACACCGAACAAACTTTCAATAATGACCCCTCGATCAG
>CBFDAW010000248.1:0-5374 GCA_965602865.1 uncultured Thermoplasmata archaeon | reverse complement strand
AGACCCGGAGAACGCTATTGTGGAGAAATTCGAGAACAATAACGAGAAATCGAAGGATGTAGAGGTTAAAGCCGGCGGGCTTGGAGATTATCTTTCGAGTCGTGAGGGATGCTCAATCTTTTTGATAATACTGGTTGTGGTATTTCTGATGATAATTTTGATCCTCATCCGGAAACGCGGTAGTATTTTCGGCTGGAAACCGGGTGGAGGTGAATATTAACTCGGGTAATATTTGTTATAAAAATTCCACTTTTATGGTAACTATCCGTATAAGCTGAAGAGCCCCGTCGATGCGTTCTTTATATAATGCTGTTCCATGCTTGGTTTCTTTGTTTAATCGTATTCTAAAAACATTTATTTTAAGATACGCTATGGCGGGTATTATGAACGAAATCAGATTACGAGTAAAACGATTATTATTTGATATTTCTATTAAACATATAATTATCTTTATCCTATTAATCCAATTAATTTTCTGCAATTCTATATTCACGATGGGATGTTCTGGTATATACTCAGGTCCATCGATGGGAACAAATTACCCATATTGTACAAATGATGTCAGAAGTAGTCAGGGAACATGGGAAGCTTTGAACCTATGGAATGATAATGAAGAATTAAATGCAGTGGCTGTAGGTGATGTGGATAAATCGCACAACGGTGATGAAATAGTAGTCGCCGGTGAATCGAACACCGTAACGGTTATCTACGGTTTTGGATCGAGCTGGGTGGCGGAAACGATCTTTAAAGACTCCTGGTACGTAACCGCAATCGCCATTGGTGATGTTTACCCGCTTCATCCCGGAAATGAGATAGTTGTGGTTGGTTGGTCTACCTATGTTACCATGTTATACAAATCAACCGAGACGAACAAATGGGTCAGCAAACGATTATTTCAAGATTATGATTGGCTGTACGATGTTGCAATTGGCGATATTTACCCCGAGCATACGGGTAATGAAATAGTATTTGTTGGTGATCCCAGACATGTAATAATGTTGAATTATTCCCGAGAAACCGATACATGGGGTAATAAAATACTTTGGGACAACACGCCTGATATAAATGTAGTAGTGATTGGTGATTTTAATTCATCGCATCAGGGTTCGGAAGTAGCCGTTACAGGAGTAAATGTGAAGGAGATTAAACTGCGTGAAATTGTGTATAATCATTCTACAGGTAAATGGAATACGAATATAATGGGAGATGTTGAGAAGGACCCATTAGATATGGTGGCGGGCGATTTTTATTCCGGGCATCCCGGCGATGAACTGGCATTGGTCAGCATCCAGCGCAGTGTATTAATGATCCATCAAAGTGAGACCTTTACCGGTTGGAAGATGGAAAAGCTCTGGCAGGATATCGAGAGTATTCGTGACCTCGAGATTTCAGACATAGTTCCCGAGCACCCGGGAAATGAACTTGTATTAGTGGGCTATTCTAACTCTGCAACGATCTTGATGGAGGGTGCCAAATCAACATCTGGTTGGGAGAGTACCATGATTTACACGAGCGATTCGAACCTAAACGGCGTGGCGGCGGGCGAGTTTGATGCATTTCATTCAGGAGGAGAATTAGCACTACTTCAGAGTGTTGGAAAGCTGGTAAAATTACTGCCAGAGATTAATGGGTTCAATTTATTTACACCTCAGTCGCAATATATAGTGCCTCCTGGTAATTCGATTTCTGTACCAATTATAATAAATGAAGAGGGCGATTTTTCAGACCAGATCGAGCTCTCGATAATTAATAATTCTGAGCTATCCTCACTCGGAATTGCACCAGACTTTAACTGGACCAGAGCCACTCCACCGGCGGCCATCGAGCTCAAGCTTACAATTTCTAAAACCACGGTGTCGGAAAGGTATGAAATATCGATAATGGGTACTGCTCAAAGTTTAGTGGAGGAAAAATATCTGAATTTCACATTATTTGTCTTACCATCAAATTCTCCGGCATTCAATCTTACGGTATTTCCCTCAATAAGCTCGGTGGTGGCGGATTTTTCAAAAGAGTTTCAATTATTTTCTAACAGCCTGAACGCATGGGATCAAGCCATATCACTCAATATTAGATATCTACCGCCAGGGGTATCATATTTGTTTAACTCGCCCACGGCACTCCCACCCGACAAAACGCAACTTACGATCACTACTACTTCCGGAACACCAGAGATGAGATATTTTATCATAATAACGGGCACATCACACTCGAACTCCACATTCCAACATTCGTGCGTGCTGATCCTGGACATTCGGCCACCCCAACCGGACTTTATGGTAGAGGTAAAGCCAAAGGAAGTACATTTGCCAATTAATGGTAGTGCAAGCTCGGTGATATTTGGTTTTTCGTATTCTGGGTTTAATGAGCAGATTACATTCGCATTTTCAGGGTTACCCGCGGGTGTAGCCACTCGGCTGGTGCCGGATTCGATTATCCCTACGGCTAATACAACGGTAATATTCACATCAAAACACGAAACTGAATTGAAAAGATATAATGTAACCGTAATCGGGACAAGTGCGAAATCCAAAATCGAACATCTGACATTCTTGCATATAATTCTAGAACCAGAGGTGCCAGGGTTCAATATTAGTTTACACCCAAAAAAAAGCCTGATAGTACTCGAAGGGCAAACGGCGGTGCTTGAACTCACCATTACTCCAATTGCGGGGTTTAGTGACGAGATTAACATTAGAGTCTTAGGTCTCGAAAAAGCCATGAACTGGAACGATGAACTATCGCCGATTTCGCTAAATCGCCAGCAGAACATTTCAATAATGATCTCGGGTTTAAATGACCCCGGAGTTTTTGATTTGACACTCGAGGTAAGTGATGGGAACCAATCTAAAAAGCAAGTGATACAACTGGAAGTTCTGCCGGAAATAAAATCGGATGACGGCATCGGGAAAAATGAACAACTAATTCAGATAATCATTTTGGTAATTATTTTGTTAATAATAATAATTATTTCAATAAAACTCTCAAGCAGAACCAGAACTCCAGAGCCAGAAAAAAAAGATAAGGTTAAGCATAAAGGAACCATTAAAAAAAAAGACATAGACAAGAGAAAGGTTGATTGAATTAAAGTAGTATTAAAACCACCAGTAACTAGACATCTATGAACCAACTAGTACCCAATAAGATATGAGTAGAAATCGGTTCAATATTCATTGGTTGATAACAATAAAAGACCTGGATAAAGGTTAAAGTTTTAGTGTCAGGGGCTTGTGTTCGAGCAACTTTTAACCCTTTCAAAAGATCGATCATAGCACTACCAGAAATAACTATTAATAACGTCAAATTTTGTTCTTCCGTGCCAGGGAAGTGATATAGATTTAATATGTTTGTATCCACATGCATACCATATTGTAACCCGTGCTCAAGAACATGATTGTAAACCTCGAAATCGATCTTTTCCAGGTCGGCGATTGTCAAGTATGGATTCTCACAACTTAAGATATGCGCCAAATCAGTCAATAAAGTATCCGGGTTACCCATTATTAAGAACAGTTGTAATGCTTTTTCGCCTAACCATATAATAAAGTTTTCAGTGCTTTGTTTCTCGGTTAAAAAAACGGTCACATTTGTAAAATCCGCAGATCGTATCGATGAAATAGAAAAGTCTATTGCAAGGTTAGCATGTGTATCCGATGATCGAAACCGGACCCATGAAAGTAATTCATTACTTAGTTGGTGCAATAATTGGGATATAAAAACTCTGTGCAATACAAACTCTTCATGACCATTAACCGCATTTATTTCAGGTTCTACAGATGACATAATTTCTTCGAGTTTTAGCCCCAGCCCAGTTGCCTGGTCTTTTTGTTCCTCGGGAACAATGACTGTAATCTCAATGGAGATATCTTCCAGCCCCGGTGCAATGGATAATTGTGGTAACTTCAACGTACTCACTTGGAATAACTTACCGAACTTTGCCCGCGTGAACACGAATTTCTCGTTTGTGTCATTAGTCTCAACGCCACCTACGGTTAATAATGTAGGCTTGGAATAGGCTCTCGTGCTAAATTTATATTTGTCATATAATACTCCATCAGCAAATATCCCCGGCTTCTCTAGAGCGGCGGTATTACCCGTATTAATACTCGTAATCGTAGTGGTAAGGTTTATAATCCCAGGAAGGTCAATATGATTTTTTAGGATGAGATTTAACTGTTCTTTTGAGGTATTATACCCTTCAATCAATAAATCGAAGTATCCACAAGTATGTACAACCCGGATATCCAGTGTATTGGTACGAGTATTATAAAGTAGGGTCACTTCATACCCCAGTGCAGAGATCCAGGGCATTAGGTCCGGATGTGGGAACTGTGGTTCGGTACTAAAATTAAGAAAGTTATATTCCTCATCATATTGACCTAAATAATCCATGAAATATGTTGTCATAAATATATCAAATTTCACCCAGAAATTGTTTAGATTTTGATTAATAGTATTTACCAACCCTTGGGTTTGAAATAGTAATATATCACTTATCCAATTAGACGTTACCGTATTCGAACCTGTTAATAATTTATCTAAATATTTTCTATTTTCGTCATATAAATATCCAAAGCCCTGGTGGGAGAGTGCAATAGGAAGGATTGAATATACTTCATCGAATCCTAAGGCAACTATTGGTTTCAAATATTTCCAGAAATTGCTTTCAAAATATTCCACAAGATGCGATTCCGTTGATATTACCCAGCTGCCGCCGGTTAATACGCCACCTGTATTAAGGTTATAAAAGTCGGTCGATTCAATCTTAGGGTCACGATTAAACCAAACGTAAATGTTAACGGGAAGATCAAGATTTATTAATTCATTTTGCCAGAAAATATCGGTCCATGGATTATTTATTTCACCCTTGGGTTTTAGAAGGAGCTTAAATTCACCTTGGATATTAATATTCCATTCTAACCTATAATCATGATCGTCTGGCGGTTCGGGTACCACCGACGGTGTTCGGGTCCGCTCAGTTATTCTCGTCCCAGGGCGTAAATCAGCAGTGGTATACCACGCTCTCGGTTCCTCCAAACCGGTCACTTTTATATCGGCACCCAGGACCAGATAATTGGGTTGGTGATCCACTAGTAAGCCTATATTTCGGTTTTGTTTTGAGCCTCCTAATCCGCTTGTGAAGTTAAAACCATTCTCAAGCTCAGCAGTGAGGGCAAGAATACATTTCAGATTAGTTGAATCGGTAGCATCCCCGGGAGTTCTTGGGTCCATTAAATATCGTGTATCATATCGTTCTTCCAAGATTGCCTGGGAATCATGTGGTGAATCAATCATTGCTGGTCGTGGGTTTTTATCCAGAACTAAATATAAAGCCAGTAGATCGGCGGGGTCTATATTGCCAGTCACCAAATAT
>CBFDAW010000247.1:0-5379 GCA_965602865.1 uncultured Thermoplasmata archaeon | reverse complement strand
GGACTCTTCCAGTTCTTCAAGCTCTTTAACTTCTTCTTTTTTTAATTTAGCTAATTTCTCGATCTTGAACTTACGATCGCACCTTGGGCATTCACCTACACGCACGCCACAGCTTTCGTGGTAATATTTTCCACATCGACATTTAATAGCCATTAAACCGGTTTTAATGGCACCAAGACAAATGCCACAGGTTACGCTTTTATCTTCTAACTTTACCAGCTCCGGAGCAATTTCGTGCTCCAGGTCTATACTATCTGGTTCAATGATCTTAGACGGTTTTCCCGGCATCTTTCCTTTTATAGGTAATTTTCCTTTGATTTTAACTGCCTTCGTAAATGGTACTTTTTCACCTACATCTATATCAATTAGTTCTTCATCTTCAGAAATTGGTTCTTCCTCAACCAACGGTTCTTCCTTGAATTCTTCCAATTCGATCTCTTCCTCCGATTCTTTTTCCTCTTCTTCCTCTTTCTCCTCCCCTTCCCCTTCTTCTTCCATTTCCCATTCTTCTTCAACCGCTTCTTCTTCCTCTTCTTTTGATTTCTTACGTTTTCTTCGAGCGAGTAACAAGCCCACAATTACTATAAAGAGCAAAATTATTATAATTATTGATATCATCTGTATCAAATTTTCCTCACTCTCTTTGGTCGGGTAGTCGGATTTATCAGTTGGATCAGAACCATCATTTATCTCTTCTTTATCAGAATACCCATCATTATCGGTATCACTATTTCTCGGATCAGTATCATATTGGTGCTCCTCAACATTGGTCAGCCCGTCACCGTCCGAATCCCAGTTTGCATCTTTCGCATCCTTGAAATTCAAACCGTACTCCTGCTCCCATTCATCGAGCATGCCGTCATTATCGCCATCTGTGCTTATTGTTAAATATGCCTTGCTGACAATTTCACCACCATCCGTGGTCGTGGTTGAGTTTACGGTTGCCGAAACGGTGACGGAACCACTTTTTTTAGCATGGAATGTTCCATCTCGGGAAATCTCACCTAAGGTTGAATTATCAATTGACCATTTAACATTCTCGACATCTATCCATTCATTTTTTTTACTATCTGAGCCTATAGTTGTAAATTTAATCTCATCATCAATGGACATTTCATGTTCAGCGGGGTCAACCTTTAATTCTGTTAATTTACCGCATGTGACCGTTACGGTGGTGTTTGCTTCAATACCTGATGCATTGAATATCACAGAGACCTTCCATGTGCCTTTTTTTTCAGGTGTGAATAATCCAAGATAGGATATGTTACCGTTCTCTACATACCATTCGAAGTCTGTTGTAATCTCGTTATTGTCCTTGTCATACGCTTCAACATCGAAGTGCAGTTGGTCGTCGGCGGTGATAGTTGGGTTTTGCGGGGTAAGGTTTGATCTTTCCGGTGCACCGGATTTTATATTTATTGTTGAGTAACCTGTTGTATTATTAGATCTAACCGTGACCGTGAATTCTCCGGGTGTAGTTGCCTCGAAGTTCCCGGTTATTGGGTCGATAATGCCACCACCGGTTACATTCCAGAGCGACGAAATGTTGGTTATACTATTATTCTCTGAGTCATAGTGTGTAGCTTCAAAATAGATCATATCATCAGTAGTAATCATAGGATTATCTGGCGATATTTCTATACTTTGAAGTTTACCTGGTTCAATATTAACAAGAGCAACGCCATAAACGCCTTTAGCCTCAGCATAAACGCTATAGAACCCCGTAGTGTTAGGTTTAAATAAACCGTTTTGATCCACACTACCACCACCGGATACATTCCAATTGAATGTCGCTATTACTTCATTATTTGCCGAATCCAGGGCTTTTGCACTGAACTGCACCTGGTCGTCCGTTGAGACCATAATGAATTTTGGTGTGATTTCGAGCTCCGTTATATTCCCATGCATAATATTGACAACTTGTGATTTCACCAAGAATCCGTAAATATGCCCGTCATGCGGCGTAATTTTACAATACCAGCGCTCTTGAAACGAGGTCCACATCGAGCTTAGGTCTTTTGTTTTTATGCCACTGGTAACGAAAGATCCTGAGCCTCTATCCACAAACCATTCGAATTTGGTATTACCTTCCAAATGACCATCCATATCTGAATAATCATAAGTGATTATTAAATCGTCATGTATCGTCGGTTCTGATGGAGATACCGTGACATTGGATATCTTTGGTAGATGATTCCAGGTGATAGTCACATTCTCTAGTACTGGTGTGTGAATTCCATTTCTGCTTTTCAATACTGCACGCCATTGTAAATATTTAGATGGTGACGCATTTATTAGTTCGCCATCTTTATCTAGGTACGCTAATGATTCAAGATCAGATGGATAATTATTACCGGTCCATTGAGTCCAAGTGACATTATCATTCGATGTCCGTGTCTGAAGGTATAAACTTGTATCTACTGGAATAACAGCATTCCAACTGATATTTTCCCAGGCAACACTCTCATTGGCGTCAATAATATCAGATTCATAAGTCCCGATGGAATTATAATCACGAAGCTCATAATCTGACCGAACTTTATCTGAAATCCGCAGCTCATCAATCACACCGTCAAATGCATTGATACTTTCATAGCTTGAGCCTATATACATGTTTGAATAAGAAATCGAGGGCATAGAGTTATCATAAGAGGTTGCCATTAAATATCCATTTATAAAGATTTTCTTGGTCCCCGTGAAATCCCAAGTTAATGCCAAACTATACCAATTATCTTTTTTCCAATCACTAATATCCACTTGCGGGTAACCTAGGTAGTTCGACTTATTATCGGCGGTGATGAATTTTAAATAATTATCTGAATCCTTATAAATTAAAAATGAGTCGTTATTCCATTTATTACCAGTGAAAAATATTGAATGATTTACTCCATCATTTCCATACCAATTCGGTTTTAACCATATTTCAATTGTACCTTGATGTATATCAAAATTGCTTTGTCCTGCGGCTAAATAATCCGTATATACTTCCTCCGAGGATTTTTCACGATTGTAAATATTAACTCCATCTATGATGCCCTCGTACCATTGCCCACTGGCGCGATCTTGACCAATGCTTGTGGTTTGAGTGCCTGTGGTTAGTAATCCGGGTATTGTATGCTCGCTATCCAGATTTCCATCTATATAAAACTTAAGTGTATTTCCGTTAACTGTTGCCGTTAAAAAATACCATTGTGCCTGGTTTAAAGATTTTGTCGATTGCCAAGCTTGCCAACTACCACTATATGCTGAGAATTTAAATTTATTACCATATAACTGTGTCTGATAATTCGATGGAGTACTATCACCATTTCTTCGGGTCACAAGTGAAACGTCCAAAAGACCCAAATTATGCGCATACACCCATTGTGAAATTGTCAAATCTGTTAAAGGAATATCTCCCAGTAGAACATAATCATCAATCCCGTCATACTCCAATGCCTTTCCCTCAATTCCATCAGTCCAGTTTCCAGTTGTCCATCCGTTCCAATCTCCATGGTTTCCGTTGCCCGAACTATCTCGGGCAATTACTCCTGTACCCTCATTAAACTTCCAAAGACCTTCACAACTCGTATCAGGACTTGACCCTATTGGGTAAGCTAATCTATCATTTTCGGTGATTGTAATTCCACTATTTAGCTTACCATTTTCAAATGATGTCCCTATTAATGCGCCTCTATATTTCGTAATTTGATCCTTATAATCGTTTGCGACCTCTGTGGGTGATTTTGCACGGTCATAAATTGCGACCTCGTCGATTGTACCATTGAAAAACTCAGTATTAGTTATCGTCCCACCACCGATAAAGAATCCGCTTTCTGGGTCAATAGTAGTACTTGGTAGCGTGCTTAAAAGCTGGCTCCCATCTTCATACACCTTTACAGTGCTTACATCAGAGACTACCGTATAGTAATGCCATTCATTCTTCCAGGTATGACCCGAGGTTATGGCGAAGCCACTACCGGAATAAATTAATATCTCACCACCTTGTTCCCTGATACATATGGTATTACTTAAAAAACTGTCCATGGTTGTGGATAACCACCTTCTAGTACTTGGTGTCGAACTATTATCGTATAACCAAAATTCCCAGGTCCAGGTATTGTCATAAGATGTATCCAGCCACCACAGATCAACATTATCATCAATCCCATCAAACTTCAGTGCTCTTCCAAACATAGCATTATCGGTCCATTTTGCTTTGTTAATTGGATCATTGGGTTGTAAATTTCCAATATTGTTATTGACGCTGCTATCATAAGCGTGTAATCCACTACCTTTATCCAATCTCCACCAGCCGATTAAACCATTTCGGGTTTTATCATAATCTACAGACAACTCCCCATCTTCGCCTTTGTAACTATCATCAAAATGACACAATAACTTTGTATTCTCATCCTCTTCATACTGTGTTTGTAACGATTCCCAACCTAAAATGACATTTCTATTCTCATTAATATACGTACTATTACAGCCAGCAGCTGAGAAATTATTAAACATTCTATTATTATCTATAATGTCTCTTGAACTTTGTATTGAAATATCCGGTTTATCTTGTAAATTTAAAGGCATTTTCGAACTCATCCCTCCATAACCCACAATGAAAGTAGAAGATAGTAATACAAAAATCAGAAAAGCAACTATTATTCCCTTATAGAAAACATTGTAATTCATGCCATCGACTCCTAAATGGATTCCAATCATTAAAATTTGTGATTGATTATAATAATTGTATATAAATGTTGTTAGTTTTGAATCCTCGTTCTGTTTTAGAGCAATCCTGCCGGTCCACCTAATGTGAATTTTCATTAATTCCCAATTATATTAAACGACTATTTTTATTATTTTACCTATTATTGGTAACAAAATAATTTGATTTATAAACCAAAACAGTTATTTCCAATTCAATTAAGAATACCTAAACATTACAAGGGTGATAAATTTGGAAGAACCAGAGTTAAAAAAGAAATTAAAAGAGCTATTAAAAACCCAAAAACTAGCAGTTTTAGGATCGGATATGGCTAACCAACCATATCCAAGTTTAATAACATTTGCTACCACTGATAATTTTAAGAATTTCGTATTTTCAACCTTACGGAATTCTAATAAATTTGCGAATATTAGGAATAATCCTAGGATATCGATGTTAATTGATAATAGACGTAATCAGCTATCTGATTTCTCTGATGCAATTGCTGTAAGCGTATTTGGAAAAGCAGAAGAAGTTAAGGATAATAGAGAACAATACTTAGATATCTATTTAGAGAAACACCCTCATTTAAAAGATTTCGTTAGGTTGCCTGATTGCGTATTATTAAAAGTTAATGTTGAAAGATATTCTGTAGTAAGTCAATTCCAGAATGTACAGGAAATTATAATTTA
>CBFDAW010000246.1:0-5384 GCA_965602865.1 uncultured Thermoplasmata archaeon | reverse complement strand
ATTGTTCGACGACCTCAGGTAAATTCCAAACGCACGATTATTTACTATATATGAATTGCTAATAGAATTATTCTCAGAGACCAACAAAGTAATACCATTGCTATAGCTGGTAGAGACTGTTACATTATAAATCGTGTTGTTTGTGGTTCTCTTGAGATAAATACCGTCACCTGTATTATCGTATACTTTGCAGTTTTTGATACTGTTGTTGGTGTTTTCACCCATGATGTACAACGGGTAGTCGCCGTATGAGATCTCGCAATAATCCATGGTATTGTTTTTCCCCTGAAGCCGTATCCGATCCCAGTCGCCCTTCTTCGGCGAGGATTGGTTCGAGGTGAATATGATCGGTTTGCTGGCGGTACCTGCAGCATCCAATGTACCGTTTACTATCAGGCTGTACAACCCAGCGAACTTGACCGAAACCCCGGGTTCGATGGTTAAGGTGGTGCCGTTATCAATAATTACATCATCGATTAGAATATATGGACTGTTAATCTCCCTCCAGGTCCGATCGGTCGAGATGATGCCGCTCACATAGGTTGCGGCGCTCGCATCCTCGGAGAATAAAATAATTCCGTTAAAGATCGTGCTCACCATAATTATGGTTAAAAATATTGGTAATATCTTTTTCATTCTAAGCCCCATATATCATTATATTACGGATTAATATTAGTCTAAGAGCCTGCCCGAGAAATAAATCCCGATTGCATAGATGACCATTTCGCTCCTAAAAAGTAGGGCTTTTTCAGTGATGACATACCATCTTATGCAGAAAAAGGTTGAGAAAACCGATTACTCGGGCAGGCTCCTAACATTCGTTATTGACCCTGAAAGACCAATTTTATTACAGGTCACTAATCCCACAATCGAGTTGTAACACAATAATTTACAAAGTATTTATTTTTTTGCTATCAAAATTCTATGGCATTCAACTAATAAATTCCAAATTATTTAAGCGCCCCCCTCAATGTAGACAACTAGTTAAGTAATAAAAAACCTTTGAGGGGTGCAATAGAAAATTAATATAATGAGGGAAAAATATGATAGATCAGTCGATCGATCCGAATAAATCCAAAATTGCGATTTTAATAGACGGCGAAAATGCTCAACCTTCATTAATAGGAAAGATATTAACTGAAGCAGCTAAATATGGCTCGGTAACAATTCGTCGTATTTACGGCGATTGGACGAAACCGCAACTTAAAGGATGGAAAGAAAATTTACATCATAATGCTATTCAACCTATACAACAATTTAGGTATACAATCGGAAAGAATTCAACGGATAGTGCTATGATCATTGACGCTATGGACATATTACACGATAAAAATGTTGATGGTTTTTGCATTGTTTCAAGTGATAGTGACTATACACGTCTTGCAACACGAATTAGAGAGACGGGAATCTTCGTTATGGGCATTGGTGAAAAAAAGACGCCAAAAGCGTTTATTAATGCATGTAATGTATTTGTTTACACCGAAAATTTATCTCCACTGGAAAAAAGTATTAAACCCGCTTTAAAAAAGATTAAACCTGAGAAAAAGAAAGAAATAAACAAAATGCCCAAAGAATCTGAACCAATTCCAATCCTACAAGAAGCCTTTGGGATGGCGGTAAAGGAAGACGGGTGGGCAAACTTGGCAGAGATGGGGAATCATTTGCGAAAATTAGACCCGGGTTTTGACCCACGTACTTTCGGATATAATCGACTTTCTCAATTAATAAAATCTCTTCCGACAATTTTTGAAATTACATCGCAAAAAAGGTCCGGGCTTTTGATATTCCATATTAAATTAAGAGAATAAAAGAATTAGCGATTTGTCAAAAAGAATGATGGCACCACCGCTTAAAAACGGTGGCATGCTCGGGGTTGTAAACAACCCCTCGACCATCATTCTTTTTAAAACAAATAATAACATTTGGTTATAAATAGATACATTTATGGGCATAAAATTTTATTAGTCTAATGAGCATTCACTTATTGCAAAATTATCGAATTAACCAAAGTGAGATATAAGAACTTAAAGAAGAAATAAATAGTGACTATGAGGAGGCAAATAGATGAATTTAATGCATAAATTGCTTCAAAAAAATAAAAAAGTTCATTTTTCATTGATTGACCCTGATACTCAAGATCCAAATGAAGCTGGACGAATAGCTAAAGTATGTGAAGACTATGGTACCAATGCAATTATGGTTGGAGGTACGACAGTAAGAAATAGACAAATCATTCATGATACTGTAGATGCTATTAAAAAGAATGTAAAATTACCTGTGGTTTTATTTCCAAATTCCGCGGATGCCATCTCCGAGAATCTTGATTATATCTTTTTTATGATGTTATTAAATTCGAAAGAGATGAAATATATAACCGGGGAGCAATTTAAAGGTGCTCCTCTTGTAAAGAAATGGGGTATCGAACCGATTTCAATGGGGTATATTATTATAAGTACAAGTAAAAAGCCCACTACTGTAGAAAAACATGTAAAATTAGATAAAATCCATTCAAACGATATTGAAAAGGCTGTTGATTATGCTTGCCGCGTTGAACTATTAGGGATGAGCTGCATTTATTTGGATGCGGGTTCTGGTGCAGAAAAACCTATTTCCAATGAAATGATTAAGGCAATAGATAATACTGTAGATATTCCAATTATTATTGGTGGAGGAATAAGAAATGGAGCTGCAGCGAAGGAAAAGATCGATGCTGGGGCGGATGCAATAGTAACGGGAACTGTTATTGAAAAAAATATGGAGAATATTGAAGATATTATAAAGAAAATCCATACTTCAGCTTAATGTTTTTTTTCATGTAAGATATTAAAAATGATCTCCGCCTTCTTCTTACCAATTCCTCTAACTCTTCGTAATTCTTTAACCGAGGCATTCGTAATACTTGCTATTGAACCAAAGGTTGTCAATAATCGTTTATTAAGAGTATGACCAACGGTCGGGAGCGAACATAGCAAATAAAGCCTGTTATCTTTCAGTGGTACATTTGGTCTCGATCTTTTATTATACATCGTAGATTCAAAAGCCCAGCTATTCCAGCGCATAATGTCACGTTTTATTAATATGTTCAAAAACTCATGGAGTTGTTCATCTGTCGATAGAAAGATTATCGGGGTTTGAAAAACGAAAATAATGTCAACCATTGCATTAATCATGTATCTCCAGAAGCTGCGTTTATCCAGGTTCCTTTTTTCATTCCACCATGGTATCTGGGCAAAATATTCATCGAAGGTTTGTTGAACAACCAAAATTTTACACTCAATTCTATATCCCATGATTTGCTCGGTATTCATTAATTTAAACAACTGCTCCCAGATACGCTTCGACCGAACCGAGCTAACGAAATCCGAAATAGACTTACGCTCGATTATAATCGCACTCCCGTTAAAATCCAGATAACCGGAACTTTGCTCGGAATGAGTATTCTCCTTTAGAATTAAGATATCACCTACTATTAAATTATTTATTTCAGTTTCACAATTCAAATGGTTAATACATTCCAAGATTTTTCTTTCACGATAATCAATGATCAATTTAACCACTAGAACCACACCAAATGATTTCTTTTATTCAAACATAAATTCCAAATACAATTTTTTTAAATCAAACACAATACATCAAATATAAAAACACTTTATATGGGATGTCGGTGAAACTACTAAGGTATACTTCCACGAGAACTCACATTTTGGATTTGGGATTCTGGATTTGGGATATTGGACTTGGTATTTCCCATACAATTAATCCTCCTCCATCACACCTCACGACTCACACCTCAAACCATTAAATTTAGAAAAAATTCGAAGTGTACTCAAACCTCACATCTCATACCTCTATAGACTCTCGACTCTCCAGACTCTCTAGACTAATCAGCATAAATTAATTCCATTCAAATTAGCTAACCAGATACCCAAAACATCCAGAGCTTAGCAAAAAGAGCCAAAGTTATTATTCCGCACATTTTATATACAACGCTTGAGTTCAAGTTGTCATTAAATCTATTGGTGTTTGGGCGAAGTTAATCTTGATGGATTCTAATAATATTATTATATTAAAATAAATCTCTGGGATTAAAAGATGGATCAACAAATTATTAACCTACTCAAAACCAGATTAGGTGAGGAGAATTATCAGAAACTTGATAGGATCAATAACCCCCGGGTCTACGAATTTATTGCTAAGTATATCGAAATATTAAATCCTGCTTCGGTTTTTGTTTGCACGGATTCAGTTGCGGATATCCAATATACCCGAGCCGCTGCCATCTTAAATCATGAAGAATCAAAGCTTGCCGTATCGGGGCATACCATACATTTTGATGGTTATCATGATCAAGCTCGGGATAAGAAAAGAACTAAATTCCTGTTACCTGAAGGTGTAACTCTTGGACCTGAGATAAATTCCATAGATAGGGACGAGGGAATCAAAGAAATCCATAACATTTTAACAAATATCATGGATGGTCATGAGGTCTTCGTCAAATTCTTCTGCTTGGGTCCGGAAAATTCTGGATTTTCCATCCCGTGCCTTCAGCTCACAGACTCCGGTTATGTGGCGCATAGTGAAGATATTTTGTACCGGCAGGGTTATAATGAGTTCCTCAGGCTAGGGGCGGATGCACAATTTTTCAAATTTGTCCATTCTCAAGGAGATCTGGCAGAAGCTGGGTTGGGGTTACTGGTTAGTAAAAATGTTGATAAACGGAGAATATATATTGACCTTAGTGACGAAATAATCTATAGTACGAATACACAATATGGCGGAAATACAATTGGTCTGAAGAAATTAGCCATGCGCCTGGCGATCAATCGTGCATCAAAAGAAGGTTGGTTAACAGAACATATGTTATTAATGGGAGTTAATGGTCCTGGGGGCAGGGTAAGTTATTTTATGGGGGCGTTTCCGTCCATGTGCGGAAAAACCTCCACTGCCATGATTGATGGTGAAATGATCGTGGGTGATGATATTGCATACCTCCGCGCCATAGATGGAAAGATCCGGGCGGTTAATGTTGAAAAGGGGATGTTCGGGATAATCGAGGGGATTAATTCTACGGATGATCCTCTACAATGGAAAGCGCTGCATTCGTTGAATGAAATTATTTTTTCAAATGTACTGGTAACAAAAGATAAGATACCATATTGGAATGGTAAGGAAGATACGAGCCCAAAATTCGGCAGTAATCATTCAGGTGAATGGTATCAAGGTAAAAAAGATGAAGAAGATCTTGAAATAACTCCTTCGCATAAGAATGCCAGGTTCACCTTGGACCTGGGAATCTTGGATACTGTTGATTCAAAGCTCCATGACCCCGACGGTGCCGATGTTCACGGGATAATATACGGCGGTCGCGACTCCGATACCTGGGT
>CBFDAW010000245.1:0-5385 GCA_965602865.1 uncultured Thermoplasmata archaeon | reverse complement strand
CGTGGGTCACCGGTGGTAAAACTCCCATTGAGCATTCGATTTATAGTCGGAGAGTATGTCACATCTGAAGCAGAACCGAAATCATTATTTGATTCATCATCGGTATTTGGCCCCCGCGAGGTGCCACGAGAAGTGGTAGGTGAATTCGCATTAGCAGAACCAACTTCTGATAATATCAATCCAGAAATGGATAGTATTACCAATAAAACACAAACAATTACCGGAATAATTTTGCCCTTCATAATATTTTTCTTTGAAGCTCCTTCGGAGAGCATCATATTTAATCCCCCCTGGGATGGGTTGTCTTATCATGTTAAAGGTTATTCAATTCAAGATATTTTAATTATATTGTTAAAATATGAAAAAGACCTAATTTTGTTTTTACTAATTATAATTACTACAATATAAATATTTGGATGATAAAAATATATAATCTATTTTATTATTTACTTCATTAAATTTAATTCTGTAAAAAATCATGGCTCTTCTCGAGAATTTGTGCAGCGCATTTGGGTCGATTTATAGATAATTATTTTAATTTATGTGCTAATCTTAAATATTTCGCCCGCTGTTCTTTAGCTAAATCCTCACCACTGAAGCTAGTAGTAACCAGCGTCAACCGTTCGATTACGTCTTCCAATCCTTCCTTTGTAGGTTCATTAATGTTCATATTCGCTTGTTTGAATTGATGATTAATGATCGGCATGGCGCGTTCAGCGCCACCATGAAGTACACAAAAATCCGAAATTATCTCTTTCAGCACATCTTTAGGGTCAGAGATCCTTTCTGTGCGTATGGTAATGTTTGCCATAATCTCACTTAGGCGCAGGAATGATAAATTCACATTTGAGCCGCTTTTGGCACTTGTTAAGTAAAACTCTGAATTATACTGTTTTGTTAAATTACCCAGTTCACCACCAGTAAACTGGGCATCATTTGTAAGGTCGGCTTTATTTGCCATGACCAAAAACGGTATTACTCCAATGGTGTTAAAAAGTGAATTGATCCATTCCTTGAGATTATCTAAACTGGTTTTTGAAGTTACATCGCAGACAAAAAGTGCACCATCGGTATTCAAATAATATCTTTTTAAAAGTGACCAGTATTCACGGTCACGATGACCTATTAAATCCCAAATGGAAAGTGTGATTAAGATTTTTGATTCAATACTATCGCTTTTAATATTGATATCCATATCTTTTTTGGAAATTTTAGCGCCGATAGTTGCAATATATTTATCATCGAATTCATCATTCACATATCGTTTAATTAGTGAGGTTTTTCCCACTCGGGAGTCTCCTATCAAGCAAACCTTTTTTTTCATTATTCTTTTCTCACCATTCGACATGGAAAATCGACCCCTGGAATAAGAGACAATTTCAATTAATAAATATATACTTAATTACATATATAGTACTTATTGATTTCTAAGAACTTTTTATCGTACAAGAAATAACAGAATTTATAGCTCGAATGAATTTGTAATTGCAAATCCTTAAGTTTGCAAATCCAATAATTCATTAATGATTAACCAGGAATTCCAACCAACACACGAAAGTGTAGTGATTCTCAATTATGGGATGAATATTAATAAAAAAACTGCATTTTCTATCAATATTCTTGCGAAGCAATTTTTTTATGATTAAAGATGTATTTAAAATTTTAATCTACATGTGATTATAATATTTAAAATCTATACCCTAATCTATAAATATCTCTATTTCCTTATTAGCATCAATGAACAATCTCAGAGGGGGGTCAAAACTAGGGCGACTCTCACGATCTCTATAATTTGGGCAATTACAAAAAAATACAAGTATACAAGATGATTTAAAATAACTGTTAAACAATAATTTTGAAAATAGGACAACTGAAAATCGATTTACATATTACTAACCCTCTTTATTACTATCAAAAACTGTTCGAAAGGGTTGTGGTATCCATGACTAAAATAATTAATAAAGGATTGATAATAGGTTTAATTGTAATTCTACTATGTAGTCCATTAATAAATGGTTTAATAATTTTTCCCGGCTTTGCCGGCGAAGCAGGAGAACGTATAGATGCAGAAACCGCCGTAGATGCACGAAGTGTACGAGAAGACGAGGCGGCAAATAATAGAAATCATAATACTCGTGGGATTATTGGACCCAAACAACTGCTAAATAATTCAGATTTCTCACAGGTCAGTGATTGGGTAATGGTTAATGCCTCGGGTATCGTCCTCCCAATTATCTCAGTGGAGTACGATAATAAAACTGACCCAACTTATATGAATTTTAGAAATATAGAAACTATTTCATCACCGGACTTTCCTTACCATGCATTTTTGAATCAAACCTTTACAAAGTCCATCTGGACACCAAGTTTTCCATCTGCCGTGGTTTGCGATCTTGATTACATTATGGAAAGTTATTTTGGAAATAATCCGGTTGGCGATCGAGTAATTGATTGTGAGATATTTATTCAAATCAAGAATCTTACCTCAGGTATCTGGGCTCGGTGGGATATCGCTGCAAACCCTAATCAATTCACAACATCTGATGCAGATCACACGCCAAACCGGATGGGGATAGAACAACATATGCATACATTTGTGGGCTCAAACAAAAGTGCTTTCAGTATCGCGCCACCGGGGACCTATGAATTCTGTATTCATGTACAATTAACTTCATCAGAAAGTGGGCCATTAATTTATGCTCTTGACCTG
Source organism: uncultured Thermoplasmata archaeon (assembly GCA_965602865.1). Classification (GTDB taxonomy): domain Archaea; phylum Thermoplasmatota; class Penumbrarchaeia; order JAEHCK01; family JAEHCK01; genus CBFDAW01. The sequence continues at coordinate 2,675 of CBFDAW010000245.1, read as the reverse complement.
CGAGTTGATAATGTAACTTTATATATTAATGACACTTATGAGCCTTTGGTGGTTGCTGAACCACCTATATTCGGACCATACAACGATGATACATATGATAATGACACAATCGGTAAGATCGATGTTGATTTCTTAAGTGGCGGTTTGGAAAATACTTCTTTGAAAGAGGGGAAGTATAGGTTGAACAATAGTGGGATACCTGATTCATGGTATACTATTTTTAAAAATAATAAATCTTATACACAAAAATGGTCGATATCGGATATTTGGAATAGTATTAATATGGAACAAGGCGAAAACATTCTTGATCTTTATTGTATCGATGAGGTAGGAAATTATAATGACTCAGTACAGATCGTGGTTATAAAAGATACGGAAAAACCCATAACCAATGCTTCGGAAATAAAAGAATATTACTGGGTTAAAGAGTTCGAAATTAATTATACCGCCACCGATCGGACGCCGTCAGGTGGATATAATAATACTACCCAGCTATGGTTCAAATATAATGACGCGGGAAATTATATTCAATATAAACCACTTTGGCAGCCAGATGGATTATTCAATACCACTCCCATTCTGTTCAATATCACGGATACTGGTGCAGGCACTGATTTTGGTGAAGGCAAGTACGAATTCTATACCGCTGGCGTAGATCTAGCAACTAATCATGAGGATCCACCGGCGGCAAATAAGCCCGATGCAACCACGGTTGTGGATTACAGCCTGCCGGTCTCTAAGGCTGGCGATTTGAATGAGACCCAGGAAGTTTCTACCTTCGATGTCGAATTTACAGCTAGCGATACGGGAAGCAGCATTGCTCATGTTGAACTTTGGTATCTATTAAATGAAGTATGGTATAGATATAACGTTTCAGGTGAGGGTAACTTCACGGAGAACCCAATCTCTTTTACCGCGGAATCTGACGGTATTTATGGATTCTTAACGGTGGCGTATGATAAATCTGGTCATGTCGAGAAAAATGGTACACCTGATAATAAACCACCTAAAGAACCGGATACTACTACATTCGTAGATACTCAGCCACCAGCACCAAAATTCATTGCACCATTGGAAAAACATGTCAAGGGTACTGTAAAAGTTGTGGCAATTTCCGATTTTGATACGGTATATATAGATTTCTATTATTGGTTAGATATAGACGGTGACGGAAAAGCGGACAGTGATGATTTAGGAAGCACTTGGGTTAGGATTGAAAATATAACTTCGGAACAGATAGAAGATGGAGTTAATTGGTCCACTAAATGGACGACGGGAGATTTTGTTCTATTTCCAGAATTTAAAAATAACGAACATATGGTAATCTTAAAAGCAGCAGCGAAGGATCGAAATAAACCTGGTGAAGGATTTTTAAGTGGTATTGAAGTTGATAATGTTCCACCTAGCATCGTAATTAATCATCCAAGACCAAACACTGCAGAAAATGGTAATTCAATAACGATAACCTATCATACTCCTTTTGACCAAGACGTTAATTATTCCAGGTTTTATTATACAGAAGTAGACGATGTAAATCCCGTTCTACCCAGTGACCCGACATGGATACTAATCGAAGGAAAAGGTTTAATAAACGGTGAATTTAAACATACCACTGGAGTAGAACCAACCAGCTATAGTTGGGATGTTACAAAATTGAGATCCAAATCTCCTGTGATATTCATAAAGGTCGAAGCTATAGATGATACTGAAAATGTTGGTGAAATAAGTGTGGGACCAATATATATAAATGTTGGTGGCCCGGAAATTAGAGAGGGTTTCCCAATAATTATTGATGATTTGGAAGAAGATTTCGGGGATTACAAATTGATTTTAACCGATTATGAAGCCCATTCCAATCCCAGTTATACAGGCGAGTTATTAAAATGGTATGTAACGGGTAATAGCAAGAGGGTCTTTTATATAACTGGGGATAATACTACCGATGATAGATTTACATTTACAAGCATCTTAAACCAATATGGTACCGAAAATTTAACTTTCCACCTGGTTGATCCGAGAGGTCTTGAAGCGACGAAGGACATGACAGTAATTGTAAAGCCGGTAAATGACGCACCAAACTTAAATTTCCCAACCGAAACCTTCCATATTACTTACGGCACACCCGATACTCTTGATTTATCTATATATATTTCAGATGTGGATAATAAGATCACTGATCTTACAATGACCGTTGATGATACCGAGCATATCACCGTTTCTGCGCTGAATCTCACATTTAATTACCCGGAAACCATGAAGGATAATGAGAGATATGTCCAGGTCCAGGTTAACGATGGCATTGATTCATCAAAGAATAATCTTCATATTTTAATTACAAGTAATCATCGACCAAAGTGGACAAAAGAGTTCCCCAATAACCTTGAGCTCGAGGAAAATGAAAGAAAACCAAATTATCTCAACCTGGGTAATTATTTCACCGATGAAGACGGCGACGATCTATATTACACTTCTACCTCAGAAAAAATTGAAGTGGAAATAACGGAATCTAATGGAGAATCTTGGGTAACGTTTGAAGCTAAATCAAATGTCAAGGGATTAGAAACAGTTTGGTTCCGTGCCCATGATACACATGGTGCATTTGCCGATGGATTCATGATTATTACACTTATCAATATTCCAGACACGATGTTATAAACCATCCTCCCACAGCTATT
>CBFDAW010000244.1:0-5387 GCA_965602865.1 uncultured Thermoplasmata archaeon | reverse complement strand
CGATATAATGAAATATCAGAATGCCTATTTAATAATGTAACAAAGTCAAGTTAAATTTCACATTTTTATTTTTAAAAGAAACAGTATAGCAAAAATCATTAATTTTGTCAATCGATATTCCATCCCCAGGACCCAATAATTTATACTTTATATTCGCCTCATCAGGTCCGGTTAGTTCCTCGCTGAACTCATAATATGCAAAATGTAAAAACCCGTTGTCACGTTCTTTTGGGGCTAATCGTATATTACCCCAAATGTATTTTTCATCCATTTTAAACCTGAAATAAAGATAGTTTTCCGATGGATAAACTGTAACTTCATCCCTGAGCTCGGAAAATACATGTTCAAATGTAGTTATAATCTCCCCAAGCTCGAAAGTTGGAAACTCACCCAAGAATACGCTTGCGACCTCAGGGGACTCAATTATTTCCCTATTCGAGTCTGAGCTTAATTCGTTTATATCCATTTTTTCCAGCCCCTCTTTAGAGCTTCCACTTGGATACTCATTTACTATTAACATAGCAGCAAAGCTTGTTAAAATTAAAACAAATACAATCCCAAAAACTATCAATTTTCGTTTTGATCCTTTCATAATACCTGCCTTCCCTATTTTTTTAATCCGATTTAATCATAGAATATTAACATAGCGTTTTCTTCTGATAAGATAAATTATAATACTAATTCCCATTGAACGAAAAGGTCATATAAAAATAAATAATTTATAATATGGGTTTTTATACAACTCTGGTTAATTAATTATATTAAACTTTTGTGACGAGCTCTTTATACACAATACATCTCATTTCTCACCCTTATCTTTGAATTAATTCAAAACCTCTAATTTTAAATATCAAAAATAGAATATCTCTATTCCCTGGAGAATCCAGGCACATATAGTCTGGCAATTTCACTGGAGTTAATATTTCAGACCCGATGAGGAGGAGGATAATATGAATTTCAAAGAAGCGTATATACCCTATGGTGGCTATTTCAGCTCTCCATTTTGCCGTTGGCAAGGAAGTTTTCAGAATATACATACCGTAAAATTAGCAGCCCAGATAACCAATCAGTTTTTAGAACAGCATACGATCTCGCCAAAAGATTTTGATGAAATAATCTTTGGGATTACTATTCCACAGAAATCGATATTCTACGGGACACCCTGGCTTGCCGGGTTAATCGGTGCCGAACATATTACCGGGCCCATGGTGGGTCAGGCATGTGCCACAAGTGCAAAATGTGTAGAGCTAGCGGCACAAGGTGTGGATACTAATGTGCACAAGAATTGTTTAATAATATGTGGAGATAGAACCTCAAATGGTCCGCATTTGGTCTATCCCAATGTAGAAAATCCAGGTGCAACCGTGGATAAAGAGAGCTGGGTGTGGGATAATTTTGCTTATGACCCCTATGCAAAGAATGCAATGATACAAACCGCAGAGAATGTGGCAAAAGAACAGGGAATAACAAAGGAAGAACAGGATAAAATGACTTTTATGAGATACAATCAATATCAAGACTCAGTCAAAGACGACCGGGCATTCCAGAAGAGATATATGATCTCACCAATAGAAATCAAAGATAAAAAAGGAAAAAAGGTCCTGGCAACGGTAACCGGTGATGAAGGTATTCACCCAACCACTTACGAAGGACTTGAAAAATTAAGGCCTGTTTTGCCCGAAGGAACAGTATCCTTTGGCACTCAAACCTTCCCCGCCGACGGAAACTGTGGAATTATCGTAACCACTCGTGAGCGTGCACAACAGCTTAGAACCAAAGAAAATGTGGAGATCCAGATAATTTCCTACGGTGAGGGTCGGGCTAAGAAGGGATTCATGGCAATGGCTATTATGCCTGCGGGAAAACGTGCACTTGATTCTGCCGGGATTTCAATTAAAGATGTCCAGGCAATAAAAACTCACACACCATTCGCGGTAAATGATGTATATTTCTGCCGTGAAATGGATCTTGATTGGAAAGATATGAACAATTATGGTTGTTCATTAATCTATGGTCACCCACAAGGTCCCACGGGAGGCAGGCTTATAATCGAATTAATCGAAGAATTAGTAGAAAAAGGCGGCGGTTATGGGTTATTTGACGGCTGTGCAGCCGGTGATAGTGGTGCGGCTGTAGTATTAAAGGTTAATGTCGAATAAAATTGAACTAAGAGTTTACGTTTGATAAAAATTCGAGATTTAGGAGGACTAGATATGGTGATAAAGAAAATATTGGTGATTGGAGCAGGTACCATGGGCTCAGGTGTTACACAATGTGCCGCTCAAAGTGGTTATTCCGTCACTATGACGGATACAAAAGACGAATTCGTACACAAAGGAATGGATAGAATTAATAAAACTTTACAAAAAGGAATAGAAAAAGGAAAGGTCACTGAAGAAAAAGCCGAAAAGATCAGATCATTAATTACTTCAACAACGGATTATACCGAGTCGGCTAAAGAAGCTGATTTGGTAATCGAAGCAGTATTTGAAGAGATGAGCGTTAAAGAGGAAATTTTCAAAAACCTTGATAATTTATGTAAATCCGATGCGATTTTAACGTCTAACACATCATCACTAAGCATTACGGAACTAGCTAATCAAACCAGCCGCGCAGATAAATTTGCGGGGTTACATTTCTTTAACCCGGCGGCAATTAATAAATTGATTGAAGTTGTGGCAGGAAAGGAGAGTTCTTCCGAAACAATAGAAACGCTGTTAAATGTATCCGCTCGAATGGGAAAGATACCGTTAAGTGTAAAAGATGCCCCGGGATTTGCAGTGAACAGATACTTCGTTCCATTCTTGAACGAAGCCTGTAAAATCTACGGTGAAGGTGTTGCAAATATCCCCACCATAGACCAAGCAGCCATGGACGGGTTCAAGATAGGTATGGGGCCATTCAAACTCATGAACTTCACGGGAATACCAATTGCATTCCATGCGGAGACGTCATTATATACAAAACTTGGCGAAGCTTACAAACCCGCCGAAGCACTTAAGAAACAATTTGAAACCAAAGAAGAATGGTCACTGGATGGTGAAATTCAACAGGATAAATTGGAAGAGGTAAAAAAACGGTTATTAGGTTGTACCTGGGGAATTGTTAGCGAGCTGGTGAATGACGGTGTAGCCAGCCCCGAGGATGTAGACCGTGGTGCTATGGTCGGTCTCAGATGGGAAACCGGGCCATTTGCTATGATGAATAAAGTAGGTACGAAAGAAGCGTTACAGATCATTGATCAGTATTCACGAATCACCAATGGAGTCTGGAAAGTACCCGAAAATATCCAGAAATTAGGTACCGAGAATAAACCATGGCCTATTAAATTCGTAAAAATCATCAAAGAAAATTACCTCGGGTATATCTTTATGAATCGTCCGGAAGCATTAAACGCATTAAATTCTAGGGTATTACGAGATTTGGATGAAGCAATTGACGAGTTAAACAAAGATTCCGAGGTCAGGGCGCTAATATTAACGGGTTCAGGTAATGCATTTGTTGCCGGGGCGGATATCAAGGAAATGATGGAGCAAACCTTGGACCAGTCAAGAGAATATACAAAATATGGTCAGGAAGTATTTTCGAAGATCCAGAAGTTGGGTAAACCAGTAATTGCCGCAGTTAACGGATTTGCTCTTGGTGGCGGCTGTGAGTTGGCTTTAGCATGCGATATAATAATTGCCTCGGATAAGGCTAAATTTGGTTTACCTGAAGTAGGTTTAGGTATCCATCCTGGGTTTGGCGGCACCCAGAGATTACCAAGACTTATCGGTAAAGCCAGGGCAAAAGAATTGATATTTACCGGGAACCATTACACTGCAGAGGACGCGAAAAACATGGGATTGGTCAATAAAGTAGTCTCACCGGATGATCTATTGTCTGAAGCTAAAAATATGGCTAAGATTATTGCATATAAAGGTCCGGTGGCGGTTAAGCTTGCAAAATCTGCAATAAATCGCGGCATGGAAACAGACTTAGATTCCGGTTTAATAATTGAGCTCGACTCTATTGCGGAAGCATTCCAAACCGAAGATAAAGTTGAGGGCATGGAAGCATTTATTCAAAGAAGAAAGCCAGATTTTAAGGGCAAGTAAATTTATTTCCGGATATCTAACAACGCCACCCTCTCCAAGACTAATTCCATCCATTGTTCTTGAGGAACCGCTGCCAGTTCTTCTTGGGTGATGCCAAATCGTTCCAAGGTAGTTTGATCACCAGTTATAACATCATCGTCATGGTCCAGCCCTAGTTTCAATAATAATTCCTTAATTTTTTGTTCAGGATCAAAAAGCGCTCCAACTATGATTATAGCAATCTTCGAAGTATCCTCTTTAATTCCGAGCTTGGCTAGTGCATTTTTTATTTGATACTCCCCGGCAGCATAGAGTAGAATTTCCATGCCAAGTGTATCGGATATCGCTCGGTTCTGATCAAATACACGTTTTGCATGTTCATACGCAGAAATTAAATGATCCGGACCATAGATTAATTCAGCATTAAAAAGTTGTATTACGACATCATTCTTTTTTGCAAATTCTGCACTTTGGTCAAGAACGGTTTGCAGATCCAATTTACCCGCCTTAACTCTTCCACCAAAAATCTTACACATTGTTCTTCGGAATTAGATTTGAGCTATTTAAAAACAATGAATATATTGAATACTTATCGGATGGAAAATAGATTTTGCCAAGATACAGCATAAGATTTGATGTTCATAATCTGGTTTAATTTAATATATCACTCCGTTATCCTCGGGTTCGGGAGCCACTTCGTTAGGCTCTACTTGATTTTCGCTTATCAGGCTCTGATTATATTTCGTTGGTTCAGGTTCGTGCCTGATTATAGCTGTTAACCCCGATCCTGATTAAACAAATAGATATTAGAACCCGAGCCTATTTCAGTAAAAATAAATCAGCACCCGCTCCCGAATTTAGAGTAATCTAAGATATAATTCTATTATCCTCGGGCTCGGGAGCCACTTCGTTAGGCTCTACTTGATTTTCGCTTGTTAGGCTCTGCATATATGTCATTGGTTTAGGCTCGTGAATTCCTAATTCTACAACTATAAATCAGACCCCGCTCCCGAATCTAGCTTAATCTAAGATATCATTCCATTGTACTCGGGTTCGGGTTCCACTGCGTTAGGCTCTATTTGAAATCCGCGTGTCATGCTCTACATATGCTAGAAATAGGTTCGTTATACGAGGTTCTCATCATTATTCCTAACGTTTAAGTATTTACTAATCAATCTTTGAATAGAAGATGATTCATTATGGTAACTCAGTTAGATGGAATTGATGCACAGAGAATGACTTATGATTTAAATTATAAGTTTAGCATAATGGGTGATAAATCAAAACGATCAAAGAATAAAGAGAAAAAAT
>CBFDAW010000243.1:0-5395 GCA_965602865.1 uncultured Thermoplasmata archaeon | reverse complement strand
GGACAAGATGCTTAAAATCGGTGCGAGAAAAGAATATATTGTAGCAAAGCTCGCTGGCGGTGCGAAAATGTTTTCAGCGGTCTGCGATAATAGTATAATGAATATTGGAGCTCGGATCGTAAAGGCTTTAAAAACTGCGTTGAAAGCCGAAGGCATCGATGTCGTCGCCGAAGATGTCGGAAGAAACTATGGCAGGATGATAGAATTTGATACACGTAATGGCTCTGTGAAGATAAACTCAATAGGAAAACCAGTAAAATTCATTTGAATATTCTCATTATTAATAATTATAACCATAAGTATATTTATTAATTATATCATAAAAAAATAATGGTACGATTATAAAACGATATCAATAGCTAATTCGATCATGGTTATCGGTTAGGAAAACCGTATCCAAATATTGGGTAGTAGGTTAAGGTTAGGGTTACGATGCCCGTTTCATAATTCGTATAAGGGTTACAGAGTTGGATGGAATAACGAATTACGTTACCCTAATCGAAACGGTTTTCGTTTACTTTACCCTAACCACTAACCGCTGGCAACTGACAATTAACAACTCACAACTCTTACGTCCATAGTCCTCTGCTTTCCACCCTTTACATTTAGCCTTCATTAAGCTTCATTTATTGAAATCCATATAAAGATTATTAAAAAATAAATCCTCGACTTACTTAACCTTTTGGAGATCACTAAAATGGTAAATAATATAAAATTTAAAGAATTGGAATCCAAACACAATAATTTAGAAAAGGAAAGGATCAGAATCGTTGTTGAGAATGTTGACAAAGAATATGGCAGGACAATAGAATTTAACACACAAAATGACAGAGTGAAGATAACATCGGTAGGAAGATCTGAGAAAATAATATGAAGGATGGAAAAAATGCAGCCCATAAGAGGATTTGAAAGATATGAAAAAGAGCATTGAACAAGATAAAAAGGAGGAATTTAAGATGAAAGCTGAAAGAAAAAGAAAAAGTATAGTGGATATGGAGCTCTCAACTTTTGAGATACCACCTTCTGGTGATGTGCTGATACTGGGAAAACGTTGCCCTATAGGGCCGGAAGGAGCAAAAAGAATGTTAGATAGCGTCGCACCAGATCAATTTGAATGCGTCCTACTAAACGAGGAGAACGTAGATGCTATATTTTGTAAAAAACATTTATTTTTAAGGGTTGAGAAAGAGCGATTGATTAAGGCGATTAAAGAAGAAGCAAATGCAATTATGGGTCCCGAGTGTATGATACGGATGCGATGTGATGTGACGGTAACGGTAAAAAGAGAACTTTAAGAATGGACTGAGGTTTAAATGATATCGGTAAAACAAATAATGAAAAAAGATTTTTCCACCTTGCCTTTTTCAAACAATGTTGGCTCAGCAATTGAAATAATGGAAAAGATAAATGTTGATTATTTACTGATCGAGGAGGAGGGGGAAATAAAAGGAATGGTAACTTCACGTGAAATTGTCGGTTATCCTTCTTCACGACTACTCATAGACTGCACAATAACCCCCGTAAGTACGATCTCAGAAGAAACTTCGCTGGATAAGGCATTAGAATTATTAGAAGAAAATAAAGTAAATCTTCTTACGGTTTTAAATAAAGAAGGAATACCTAACGGAGTCCTAAATCGAGAAATAATTATTTCTTTCCTTTATCAAGAACTGAAAAAGACCAATGAAGAACTTAAGCAGGAAATCATTGAGCGTAGGAAGGCTCAAGAGGATTCGCAATTATTTCAAAATCTAATCAACCAATCGTATGATGCTGTATTTGTTATAGATCCCGAGACGAGTCGTTTCTTGTATGTCAATGATAAGGCATGCAGTAATCTGGGGTACACGCGCGAAGAACTTCTTAACATGACATTTGTAGATATCGAGGAGGGTATCCCTGACAACCCTTCTTGGAAAGAGCATGTTAAGGAAGCGCAAAAAAAAGGCTTTATGGTTCTATTGGGCAAACAGAAGCGCAAAGATGGCACAACCTTTTCTGTTGAGGTGAATGCCAAGCCTGTAAACCATGAGAAACGGGATTATCTGATAACCGTAGCCCGTGACATCACCGAGCGTGAGCAGATGGAGGAGTTAATAACACGACAGCTAATTGAATTGGAGCGGTTCAATTCCCAATTGAAGTCCAGCAGAGCATTCTTGACCGCGATCCTAGATAGCACCATTGATGCAATTCTAACTATAGATGATAATGGTAGAATAAGATCAGTTAATAAAAGAACCTTAGAATTATTTGGTTTTGAAGAAAATGAATTATTAAATTTGAATCTGAACGATTTTTTATCAGACTTCAATATCCCCGAAGTTAAAAAAAGCCTCTCACATAAGGTTGGTATGGGATACCTCTCCGCGCTTCGAGAAGTTCGAGCATTAAAAAAAGGTGGTGATGAATTCGATGCTGAGATCGCATTCAGGGAGGTTTCGGCACCTAATTTACCAGAAATAGGAGCAGAACATAGACAGACTTCCTCAAGTCCTAGATTTTCGGTCATTGTTCGTGATATCACCGAGCGCAAACAGATAGAAGCACGTAAAAAAGAGGCACGCGAAAAAAAGGTACGGATATCTCAATTGGAGCGTGAATTACGTTCACTGGAACAGCTTTCGGGTTTTCCAAAGGTTTCAATGACGGCGCGTGCATTTGGAATAAAACCACTGCACGAGAGCGCACCTAAGATTTTTAACGAACAAATTACGGATTACAACAATCTGTTAGACCTTAGTTTGGAGCAGCGATCTTATAAAGTGGGATACGATATTTCAGGTGAACTTCGGACCATGGCTAATAAACTGGGTTTTTTAAAGGTTGGACCACGGGAAATAATTAACATCCACAGCGCCGCTTTAAAAAAGAAAGTCATAGGAGTTCCCAGTAAAAAAGCACAAGCCTATTTAGAAGAGGGGCGGTTAATTGTTTTAGAACTTATGGGGCATTTGGTATCTTACTATCGCAGTTATTCTATATCTTCTGGCTCCTCGTTAAGGAGTGAGTCGCAAATTAAGGGAGATAATAAACAAAAAGAGGTGAAATTATGAATCAATATGTTTTGAAATTGTATATTACTGGTCATACGCCAAAATCCGACCAGGCAATAGCGAATTTGAAAAGTTTATGCGAGAAAGAATTGAAGGATCAATACGAACTAGATATCATAGATGTTCTTGAGAACCCGCAGTTAGCCGAGGATGAAAAAATACTGGCGACACCGACACTGATTCGGGAGCTTCCACCGCCGTTACGACGAATAATTGGCGATCTTTCGAATACTGATAAAGTTCTTCTGGGACTTGATCTGTTTCCCAAAAATAATACGACATCTGGAGGTGAATGAACATGGCTAAAAAAGGTAAATTAAAAAATGAAGATCCCAAAGTAAATAAATTAGAAATTCAAAAGCTAAAAACTGGTATCTCGGGGTTTGACATAATAGCCAATGGTGGTTTACCCGTTGGTAGGACTACACTGGTCTCTGGTACATCCGGCTCCGGTAAAACAATCTTTGCTATACAATTTCTTGCCGAAGGCATTGAAAAAATGGGTGAGTCTGGTGTATTTATTACCTTTGAAGAGACACCCGAAGATATATGCAAAAATATGTTGAGCTTTAATTGGGATATTCGGAAATGGGAAAAAGAAGGAAAATGGGCATTCGTTGATGCTTCTTCTAAACCTGGAGTCCATTGAAGCAGGTAGTTATGACCTGGGCGCATTTTTAGCACGAATAGAACATGCAATCCAAAAGGTGGGCGCCAAGCGTGTCTCCATGGATTCGTTGGGGGCTATCTTCACGCAATTCACAGATTCCGCCCAGGTACGCAAAGAACTATATCGGATCATAATGGCATTGAAAGATTTAAATGTTACGGCGGTTTTAACTGCTGAGCGTATTGAAGAATATGGCGAAATCGCGCGTTTCGGTGTCGAGGAGTTCGTCTCGGATAATGTTGTTATATTACGAAATGTACTTGAAAATGAGCAGCGGCGGCGGACCATGGAGATATTGAAGTTTCGCGGAACAACACATCACAAAGGCGAATATCCTTATACTATTTTAACAAGGGAGGGTATAATTGCACTTCCTCTTTCCGGCATAGAATTGAAACAGAAGTCATCTACTATTCGTGTTTCCTCTGGCGTTTCTGAACTTGATAAAATGTGCGGCGGCGGGTTCTTCAGAGATTCAATAGTTTTAGTCTCAGGCGCCACTGGGACGGGGAAGACGCTCATGGTTGCCCAATTCATTGCGGGTAGTAGAAAGAACGATGAACGATGTTTATTGTTTGCATTCGAGGAGAGCCGTGAACAGTTATTTAGAAATGCGAGTGGCTGGGGTGTGGACTTTGAGAGAATGGAACGTGAAGGAAAGCTGAAGGTTGTTTGCATGTACCCAGAAGTATACGGCATGGAGGATCATCTTGTGGCTATAAAAGATATGATCGAAGAATTCAAACCTAATCGTATAGCAGTGGATAGTCTTTCCGCATTGGAGCGTGTATCTACTGGAAAAAATTTCCGCGAGTTCGTAATTGGTCTAACAGCTCTTATCAAGCATAAAGAGATCGCAGGGCTTTTCACATCTACTACACCTACATTGATGGGTGGTCCATCTATTACCGAGACACATATTTCTACGATTACCGATTCGATCATTCTTCTTAGATATGTGGAGGTATTTGGTGAGATGCATAGAGGTATAACCGCCTTAAAAATGAGAGGTTCTAAACATGACAAAGAGATTCGTGAATATACTATCGATGGTTCGGGTATGCACATCGCAAAACCCTTCCGCAATGTAACCGGCATCTTGTCTGGAAATCCGTTGAATGTACCCGATCAAGAATTGGGACGATTGGGCGTAATGTTCGATGAGGAGTGAGATTATTATAGCATTTAAAGGTAGCTCGCTACACCTGTATCGCAAATAAAATCCATTACAGAACGATAAGGTTCTTGTAATATAAAACCGCCCTCTATCCTCGGCATCCTGCGAATATATTTATCTTTCGAGAAATAAGTAGTCAAATCTAAGTATTGAATAATCAACGATGTGAAAAAATGGCTGATAATCCACTTAATATCTTATTAATCGATAATAACCTTGAGGATGTCGAAATAATTCGGAATATGATCAAAAAATATGCTAATTTTTCAGCAGAATTGATATCAGTTGACCATCTTTCAAAAGGCTTAGAGTATCTTAATATAAAAAAGTTTGATATAATTTTATCAGATCTAGGTTTACCTGATAGCCAGGGGATTGATACTTTAAAAAAGATAATGGACAAAGTACAGGATGTACCAATAATAGTTATGACAGGTCTAGAAGATGAGACTCTTGGTATTCAATCTGTTCAGCAAGGTGCACAAGATTATT
>CBFDAW010000242.1:0-5423 GCA_965602865.1 uncultured Thermoplasmata archaeon | reverse complement strand
GACCTTTGAGTATATTTCAAAGATATTATCCATTCCCGTCCCCAGGTGGATCAAAAATAGTGCCATACTCCAGGAATACTTATTTCAAACTAAGCTCGAAAGCTTCGGGAGCCTATGATTATATTCAATACACGATTGGAATATTGATATCAACTTAATTTAGTTATCTAAAGATGTACTTACAGAAGTAGATATCATGAAAGTTACTGAAATGACATGTAAATCAGCGTTATCACCCTCAGGCATCTATGGCTGGGTATACGCACTCAACCCGTACCGGGGGTGTATGCACGGGTGTAAATACTGCTATGCATCGAACATTCTACGGCTAAACCGTTCAACCTGGGGATCATTTGTGGAAGTAAAAAAAAATATTCCTACCGTGTTAGCAAAAGAACTTAAGCGACTTTCGCCGGCGCTCGTAGGCATATCATCGATTACGGATCCATATCAGAGCATTGAAGAGAACTTTAAAACAACCCGTTATTGTCTGGAACAATTATTAAAATATAAATTCCCCGTTAGCATAATTACCAAATCACCTTTGGTTCTACGCGATATTGACCTGCTAATCAATTTTCCTTATTCCGAGATCACACTTACGATTACAACCTTAGATGACAAGCTAGCAGAAGCTCTTGAACCTGCCGCACCAACCGTTAAACAGCGTTTAAAGGCGCTGACAAAATTAAGCGCTGAAGGACTCAATACCTACGCATTTCTTGGACCGTTATTACCCAACCTTGATACCGACATGGTTTCTGAGTTCATTGATCAAATTATTGCAACAGGGGTTCGGACCGTAATGGTAGATTCCTTAAATCTGAAATCTGGTGTTTGGTCGGATGTGAAACGTGCTCTTGATGAAATGCCTGAAATCAAAGACAAATTCTATAATCGTCTATTTAGAGATAAAGAATATTATCCAACAATTTTTAAATCAATAAAAACAGAGTGCTTGCGCCGAGGCGTTAGATTTGAATGAAAATAAGTTAGTAATTATCTTACCAAATCCAAATCACCCGGCGATCACTACACCGCTAATCGAAAGTATAATACAGGTGGAAACCAGCCCCCAGATACCTGCTGCTTGCCAGATAGGGTAATTCATCCTTTTCTTAATCTTATTCATTCTGTTTTCGATAGAGATGCCCATGCCTGAGATTTTATGAATAGAGAAAAGCCCTCGTAATGGAACAGAATACGCAATGGACATTACCACGGTGATGACCGCTAACAAAAGATACCTAGCACCACCGGCAAACCCCACGGCGGATTCAAATCCCGGCAGCCAGGGGGCAAACCAGATCAGACCATAGAATGCAAAGAGCTCCAAACAAAGCCCCAGCATCGTCATGCTTTTTGCCAGATTAAGAGTATTGTTCAAACCCCATTTAACCGCGGGCGTCCGGAGACCTTCTGATTTGTCCTCGAGAAAGTCACCGGTCTGGTTAGCAAGTGCAATGCCGTAATGCGCGATTGGAAAACCGAATAAAAATAAGAAGATATACCATGAGAAATTTGTACTTGCAGTGCTGTACAATAAAATAAACGGAACCATGAACGCCGAGATGCTCAACGAGATTATGTGCATTATTCCTTTGACCTTGAATTCGAATGGTTTAATAGAATACGCCAGCCCCATGAAGATGCCGAGTAAACAAACTGGTATAAGCCAGAGTGCATTAAGTGCCCAGGCGATATGGAAAATAAGTATAACCGCAATACTAACCTGAATGATTACAAGATTCTTTAATGTTGACGCCCCCAGCTTCTGTGAGGAGGTGGCTACATATATTTTATAATGTTTGTCCACGCTAATATCTGTATATGAATTAATTATGAACCCGGCAAAATATAATAGACCAAAAGTAAGGACCGCCTCGATGTATAGTGGGTTTAAAAAATCAGTTATCGCTGTTGCAGTAAGTAATAACGGAATAAAAATTGCTGGTGCTTCAGCAGGAAGATATTCCAACCGAGCTACATTATAATAATCCTTAAAAGAGATACTACTCCTGCCTCCCATGATTTCAACTCGTTCTTATGTAATAATTATTGATAGGTAGTATTGAGGATATAAAGTAATCTTTTAAATATTTTATTAATGAACCTGATTATTATTTCGGTGTCAAAAAGCGTGCCCGCACCACTGGTCAATAGACCAGTGGTTTGCTCGGCTAACTTCGTTAGCCTCGGCAGGCACGCTTTTCGAAAAATTTATGGTCCCAAGAGTACATTGAACTTAATAGAGAATTCCATTTCCACCATCAGTCAATAGATTGATGGAATTCTCTGTTTAAAAATTCTTCTTTCATTAAAATTTGGACCCCGATACCGGCCATGTCATGTAAGTTGCATTCGTGAATATCTGGCGTCATTGCCGCCGAACAATCCTTTAAAACAATGGTATCAAAATCGTAAGCAATGGCGTCATAAGCGGTAGTACGAACACAGTTCGGAGTCTGGACACCGGTAAGAACCACGGTTTTCACACCAAGCCGGTTTAGAAGCAGGTCTAATGAAGTTCTGAAGAATCCGCTCCAACGTGGTTTGATGAGTATATACTCACCCCGCTTTGGTTTCAAATCGTCAACGATCTCCGCACCAGCGGTACCCTCCACCACGGAAAAACCCTTTTGTTTAAAAACCTCTAACCGCGGCAGCTCCACATCAGTACCATCCGCACGATAGGACCGGCGTATATGGAAAATAGGTCTTCCGGTTGATCGGAACCACTGAAGAACCTCCTGGATCTCAGGAATAATGCTTCGTGAAAGTGGTAGTTTTTCCACCACATCATTTTGCATATCAATGATTAACAAAGCTAATTCGGATTTCATAAAATGCCCCTTTCATAAATAAGATTTGTCATATATTATAATCATTTTAAATAATACTTTGCTATAAAATCAAGTATAAGAAAAAAAAACAAAACGATAGGTCAATCAAAATCTATAATCACGAGAGGAAGGCATATATAAAGAGGATGAGTTTATACATATCTAAAGGGGTGAGATACAGACTGATTCAGATTCATGGATCAACCTATCGTTTATCTATGGGAACAAGGTTTTGTAATCGTAATTAATGACTTCATTACAGTTTACTTGGTAATTCTTGGATTTATCCTAGTAACTTAGCTACTCGGGCGAGTGACAAAGAGAAGGTTAGTTTGAAATGTATTAAACCCTATTATGTCACGGACTGAAGTTACAAACCGATAGATCAGATATTTAATTTCTAAATAAAATCTCAAATGGGCCCGTCGAGATTCGAACTCGAGACCTCCGCCGTGTCAAGGCGACGTCATAACCAGCTAGACCACGGGCCCAAAACTCACCCGTAAAATATCTTTAATATTTTTTATCGCTCTCACGAATATGATTATTATTAATAAATTTAATGTTGAATAAAAATTATTTTAAGGGATATTTCTATTGTAAGATTATACGGGATAACTAAAGCATTACTCTTCTTCCATTGCTTCTTTTGCTTCGATCTCGGCTAATTCTTTTGTTGCGCGCTCGACCACGGTTTTTGGCTCGCGATAATATTCGTTAATTACCGAAGCTACTTCTACATGTCTCCGTAAACCCTTCTTCATCATCCATGTGACAATTTTCGCCCTTCGATCAATTTCATCCAAAACTTCTTCGGCGGTCAGGTTCTCACGCTCCATGATCTTCTCGTAAAGTTTGCTGTGACCACCATATTTGAACTCATCTTTTGATGGAATCCATTTATAAACCGTGTTAGTGATTACTTCGTTGGAAGTAGGTTCTATACCAATGACCTCCACTAATTCCTTGATTCGTCTTGTTCGTTGGCCTTTGACTCTAACCTGGGCTTGTAAAAGAATGACATTTAAACCCAAGATCAGAATCCGTGGGATATTGATTGGTGGATTTTCTAACCGGTGAACAATAGATGCCACGGAATCTGCGTGTATGGTAGAATAAGTAATCTGCCCGGTCGCCATCGCCTGAAATACAGCCATGGTCTCTTTACCTCGTACCTCACCTACGATCATGTACTCGGGCCGCTGACGTAATGCCGCTGTAAGAAGAGCGAACATATCAATACTCTGTCCACTTTCCTCACCTTTCTTCTCACGAGTTAAGCCGGCGACCCAGTTCTCATGTGGCAGGTTCATCTCACGGGTATCTTCTATCGTAATGATTTTAGCGGACGGTGGAATAAAATGTGACACTGCGTTTAAAGTAGTAGTTTTGCCACTTGCCGTGCCACCGCTGCAAATCATTGATTCTCCGAACTGTACTGCTAACCAAAGGTGTGCCGCCATCTCTTTGGATAATGTGTGCGATTTTACCAGGTCGGTAACGGTCAAAGGATCTTCCTTAAACTTACGAATAGTAAACGAGCTGCCGCGCGTGGTTACCTCGGTACCAAGTGTCTCGTTCAACCGTGAACCATCTGGTAATGTTGCATCTAGGACAGGACTCGCAATCGAGATTGATTTTCCGCTTTTTTGGGCAAGGTTGATTACGAAATTATCCAGTACTTCATGATCGTTGAACATAATGTTAGTTTTAATATTTTTGAATTCGCGGTGGAACACATATAGCGGTAAATTCACGCCATCACATGAAATATCTTCCAGCATCGGGTCCGTCATCATAACATTGATTTTATCATATCCCATCAATTTTCGAACCACATAATAGAATAATTTTTCCCGGGATAATGGTGTAACTTCTTTGCCTGTGTCATTCACTATATCATTCATTAATTTCCGTAATTTTTCCTTGTTCTCCTCATCAGATTCCAACTCATCCCGTGAGAAGTCAATCTTATCGACCATTGTATTAATAACGAATTCTATTAAATTCTCCTCTTCTTTTGTTAGCTTGGGTTCAATTACCTCATACATATATTCTCTGGTCTTCTTCACCATCGTTACACGGACAAATGAATAGGGCTCCCAAACATTCTGAAAATAAATCTCCTCGAACTCACCGGAGGCAAGTGGAGGTATCTCTGTGACCTTCATTTTTTTCTTATCGGTTAATGCCTTTTTAATTCTAATAGCCTCACCTTTTTTACTTTTAATTATCTGTTCTTTTTCAGGTGCAGCTGAGCTAACTTCTTCTTCTCCTGTAAGGTCAGGTGATAACTCATTACCAGGCTTATTTTTGGCTACTTCTACTTCTGCCATTTTACAATCCTCCCTTAAAAGGGTCTTGAATTTGAATTGGTTATTATTTTAAAATACATCATTTGAACATAAAACCTTTAATTTAATAAAGATATTTATTATTCAAGTTACAATATTTAAAGGTTCGTATTAATTTAATTATAAATAAATAGTGTGCGGAACAAACACTGTTGGTAAAATCCTTTTGATTTTTTGATGTTGGGGTGTTAGTTTTATTTTGTTCAAAATCGTTAAGGATAGTGCG
>CBFDAW010000241.1:0-5446 GCA_965602865.1 uncultured Thermoplasmata archaeon | reverse complement strand
GCCCTAAATTTAATGAACTTGATTCCTCGTTACTAACAATTGCCGATACTCAGGAGTAAACCATGCTACGATCCATAAAATGATCACAGTGATAATAAATAAAATATTCATCGTCCATAAATGATTATATTTCTTTTCTGAGTTTGATATAATTTCCCCACCTATTATTCAATATTGGATTTGCTTTTATCGCCCTCACTAGTCCGACCCTTAAACCATTATCACCCTTCGGGGATAAAGCTTTTGCCACCCCATCCTCAAGCGGATTCCAGCATGTTCTCGATTATATTTCTCACCATTGTATATGTATGAGAATATTAATGCTCAACAAAGCTGTAACTTTTGTCGTCACCATTAAATAGGCTAGCCGCCAAAAGTGGGGCATCCACGCAGAACTGCAACTTTTGATTATTTATCACTAATATTCGTTGCAGTTCTGTAAAATGGCGATGACATATCGCAGATATGCCATTTCAAGTCCGGCCCTACAAAGTTTATTGTCCAACGGGGACATAAACTTTGCGCCACCCCGCAAATCGTTAGGCTCTCCTATTGAAGAGTCCACTCCTAGTTTCTCCCTACGGTCGAAATCACTTCTGAACAGCGTTGCAGTTTATCGTGACGGGGCATCCACGGATTTCTTGCGGCAATATTCTATTGTCCTCGAAATGCTCCTCCTTGTGCTTTTATAATGAAAGCAA
The DNA here is from genome assembly GCA_965602865.1 of uncultured Thermoplasmata archaeon. Taxonomy (GTDB): domain Archaea; phylum Thermoplasmatota; class Penumbrarchaeia; order JAEHCK01; family JAEHCK01; genus CBFDAW01. The sequence goes on along the minus strand of CBFDAW010000241.1, from coordinate 4,745 downwards.
TCAGTCGTCGCTAAGTCACTTGCATTAATGAAACTATATATAAGCATACGTAAGCTATTATACTCCACATATATGTACAAAGCCTGTTAGGGGTGTGCGGGGTTTGAATATCTCTTGCGTCCACTTTGCCTGAACTCATAATCTCATTGGTTCTCTATATACTTTTCTACCACCGAGAACCCATGCCCCACGCTGCCGTGGAATGTCGCGGGCGCCAACAGGTGTTTGGGGCACCACTCCTTCAGTTCCGGGAACTTATCCCGAAAATGTTTGCTGAGCACTGATATCGTATGTCGGTCGTGTTTCAAGTAGTATTTTCCTTTATATAATCATATTTTTCACGAGAGGTGGGTAAAAGTATTTTTAATGATGGATATCTTTTTTGGATTTTAAGTTTGGTTTTTTGATTTGGATCTTGGATTTGGTATCTCCCATACAATTACTCATCTACCCTCACACCTTTATAGACTCTCGACTAATCATCACCAACTCATCCCAGACTCTCGACACACAAGACTATTCAGCATAAATTAATTCCATTCAAATTATCTAGCCCGTCTCATAACACAGGTACAAATCTCTAGGGAGAGCCAGTATTATTTATTAATAATTATGACTCAACAAATATTTATAAGCGGCAAAGTAATATAGAAAATCTTAATTAATATTTTAATTATAATTGTTATAAAGTTTGGAATTAATAAAGGAGTTCTGAGCAAATGAATACGGAACGAAAACCTGAGCATCAATTTATTTTTAAAAATGGACAAACAAAACCGATAAAGATTGTTCAAAAGACAATTACAATAATGGCATTAGGTTTTCTAATATTCAGTATTATCTCGTGTAATTTATTCTTATCTACTAATAAAGCAATAGATATTGAATATGTTGGACAACCGGGAGAATATGATTTATTATCCTCAAGATGGCTGTATGTTTCACCTTTATCCCCGTCAAGAATCGCTGATCTTGATAATACACCGGAAACCGCCATCGAGCTGATCGGTTTGGGGCCAACTACAATCAACGGGAATCTAAGCGGGAACGGTGCCGCCGGTGATGATTTCTTAGATTATTATAAGCTCTTCCTGGATAACGATGCACCCATGGGTGTTAATGCTAATAGATTATTATTAGGGTTTAATACAACCGCTTCAATTAATCTTACTTTAACGTTATTTGACCCTGACATACATTTGCTGGCCCGGTCGACCACTGGCTCAGGGTTCGAAAATGGTTCGGTAGAAATGGTTGCACCATCTACTGGGTACTATTACATCAAGATCGAACTGGATCCGGTAATAGGTGATACTGATTACAACCTGACCTACGAAAGATCTAATGTTGTAAATAATAAATTTGATAATAATAATGATTTTTCTAATGGTACCGGGATGGATTTAACGATAATTAATATGGGTGCATGGGAGAAAAAGGAATATACCAGCGACAGCGAACCTTTTGAAATTACCCTAAATCAAACATATGATATTCATGATTTTTATAATATAACCCTAAATGCCTCGGAAAATATTTCTATTACATTAACTCTCCCAAATGAAAATACCTATGGTGCTCAGCTCTTCAACGGGTCAAATTCAAGTCAGTTACTGGCAGCAGCAGAGTTCTTGGGAAACGCAATTAATAGAACCCTATATCATGATATCAATTTAACGGGTAATTATTCAATAAGAGTATATAGTGTCTATGATAATCCAAATCTGTACGGTGGCTCGGGAGATTACACAATTTCCGTACTCGTCAAACCACAGGATAGTCATCCTGTGGTACGTCAGGGGGCACCAACTATAATTTATATGCAGGAAGATGATCCGCCGAATTTTCTATTGCTGAATGATACGATCTTTTTCGATGCTGATTTTGGAAACCCTAATGAGGAATTATCATATTATATATTAAACGGTACCAGTTGGGATACATCATATCTCAGCACTAACTTGAGTGTAAGCATCTCACCGGATGGAAACACTAGCATTCAACCGCGACCCGATTTCAATACAACCGGTGAGCAAATCATCTTTCGAGTAATGGACTGGCTAGGGTTTAATACCACACATACTATTACGGTGATCGTGGGGCCGCAAAATGACGGACCAATAATTGAATCGGTAAATGGTATTTCTGTGAACTCCCATTACATGAACCTTTCAAATGACCAGGAGGGTAAATTTGGTGCATGGGAAGACCAAGTATTTAATCTCACGGTTAATGCCAGTGACAAAGAAAATAATCTGATCTCGTTCACGCATCAAAGTACTACTACTTTCTATCAATCCATTGGTTTCAATAACTCGTTCATTTGGAATTATAGTTTTATTCCGGACAATACCATGGTAGGTCTTGTTCGAATCAATATTTCAATCAACGAAACTAATGACATTTCTATACCTGGAGATTGGGTGGTTATTAATATTTCGGTGAACAATACCAATGATGATCCATCTATTATAAAAGTTAACGATGTCTATTACAGTGCTGAATCCATTGTTAAATTCATGGATACTAAGGGCGTATTCGTGGGTGAGACGATCAATTTAACGATTACCGCCGTGGATGTAGATCTTCCCTACGGTGACCAGCTCATATTTAACATAACAGAACCGCACCCTGTTGGAGTGATTGCGATATCCAAAACAAATAACATCGAGGTAATTACCGAGAGAACGGCAAATGTATCATTCACACCAGACCCCTTGGACACTGGAGTTCAGTTACTTAATATCACTGTCTCGGATTTGACATCGGTAAGTAGTTATATTATCTTACAAGTAGAAGTCAAGGATGCAAGAAAACAATTTACTCTTACTGAGGACAATTGCACTTTTGATTACGATGAAATGGGTAACGAAGATGATTATACATTCTTTGAATTGGTCTATAATCGACCAGGAACACAAAATACCTATCGAATGATGGCAAACACAGCATTGGGGAATGTACCTGGTGTTGATATTGTGAATTTATACTCACTCAAAGTCGAGGATTATATTAATATTTCTATCAATATTTTAGATACTATTACCAATGATACAATAATTAGACTATTTTTCGTCGATCCTTCAGAACACCAGGAACCTTTATTAGATATTAATGCAAAGATCTTACCACAACCGTATACACCCAATCAGTCGGCTTATTACCTCTCGCTCAGTTATAATGACCCGCTGGTGCCCCAGCTACCAGATGACATAGAAAAACCCATTCTTGTGGGCAATAATATTTTAAAATATTCGATCCATCTTGGTGTACTTGAGCATGATTACGGATTGAAATTTGGTGTAGAGTTCGGATTGTTTGCCCAGGCATATCGTCACCGAGAAGGAGCTGGTGAGTACGATTATTTTACTTATGATTCAATAGGCGCAGGTGCAGCAGCCGCACCCACGAGCACCAGATCATATTTACTTCGAGCTTCTGATTGTTTCTTCGATGAGAATGATGAATCCGATGATGTATATGGTTATTCGTTGAAATTCACCAGTCCCGACCGGTCCGCGGGAGTGAAACTGGACAGCACCACCCGCGGCGGCCAGCCGGAACTTGATATTCTTAAACTTAAAGGTGAGCGTAATGGTGTGTATTTCGAAGTAACCTTATTTCTAACCGCCAAGGTTGCTAATAACACCCGTATCAGTTATACAATTTATATCGTTAAACCAAATCATACCGAATCCGGCATGCATCTTACTCCTACTAAATTGACAGCAGCGGATTATCCTATTCCATATACACCTTCTATCGATTCCTATTACGAATTGGCTAGTTATAATAACGGCATGGTAATAATGGCCGATAAAATTAAGGTGGATAATAATAAACTGACTTTTAGTTTCCATTTTGGACGTTTGCAGCACCCCGATCTGGGCAATCTTAGCCAGGGGGCAGAGTTCGGAATTTTTGCCACATCGGTGCTTAATTCTAATTCCAGTTCAGTTCTGGATTATGGTTTTTTTTATGATACTGCTGGTTTAGGCGCACAACTCGCACCAACTTTGGTTCTTGAATCACTCGATGATGCCGGGGAGGATGACGGTGGAACCGACAACTTACTTTATATCTTGGGAAATATTGGTGGGATTCCTATATTATTATTGATAATCATACTGATTATTGTGATTTGCATTATAGCTGCCTATGCTGCTCATGTGAAATCAAAATTCGGTGCGATCGAGGATGTAGATGTTCCCCCTGTCCCGTCGGTACCCTCAGCTCGCGGTGGGCGCGGACCTAACTATGGTGTTAATCCCGAGCAACCAAGAGATAGGCGATATTACGAAACATTGTACAAGGACGAATTTGAACTTGGGTATGATGAATATGATTATGGTTATGAAACTAGTGCGCCAATCCTAGAAGATCAATATGACTATGATATGATACCCGAACAAGAAACCGCGCCTATAGCTGAACCTGGGCTTGATATTGAAGTAGAATTACCACCTACTGAACCGGAACCAGAGTTAGAAGAGGCGGCCGCTGAGGAACTTACCGATGAAGTGGAAGCTGAGTTGAAGGGGCTCGGATTACCAGATGAAGGAGAGGAGCCTGTGGGCATTGAGGGTGAGCCTGAGCTTGAGGAGGAGGGTTTAGGAGCAATTGAACTTCCGGGTAGTGAGGAGGAACTTGTAGAAGAAGAAGAACCCGTAGGAGAAGAGGAACCCGTAGAAGAAGAGGAACCCGTAGAAGAAGAGGAACCCGTAGAAGAAGAGGAACCCGTAGAA
>CBFDAW010000240.1:0-5465 GCA_965602865.1 uncultured Thermoplasmata archaeon | reverse complement strand
ACAATGAAAAATTCATAGGACGCTGTTTATTGATTGTTAGTCAGCCTCAATTATACTTAAATTTGAATTAAAAATATAAATACCAAATTTATTATTTGAACAATTATTATCATAAATTGTAACATTTTCAACATTACTTAATTCAATTCCAGAATCATAATATGGATTATTTCCACTATTTGTGATGGTAAATCCTGTAATATTCACCCAATTTGCAGAAATTCGTACAACATCACCTATACCACCACCATCAATTGTTGTATTAATCGTACCATTTCCAATTAATGTTACTGATTTATTTATAATTAAATTTTCAAAATAAGTTCCAGCCCAGACATAAATTATTTCTCCAATATTGGCGCTATCAATAGCATCTTGTATGTTGATAAAATTTGCACCTCCATCGTCATTTACTGTTATTGCAGATATTTTTATTTCATCTATTGTAATCTCGAGTATTAGAAACGAAATAAACCCTGTAAATATTAACAAAAACATTAAATTAATTGATAATACCTTTTTTATTAAGACTTTAACCATAAAAATCACTAAACTTAGGTCTGGTATTATTTTCATATATTTTCAATTGTATATAAAATTTGTAGTACGAAGATCGAATATTTAAAATATTATAGTTTTTTATATCAATAATTAAGAATCAATATAATAATATTTTAATTATACTAATATTCTTTCTATAACTTCTTAAGTTAAAATATATAATTATATCCAGACTTTAAATTGGTACAAGTAAATTGCGGTTTGTCGATCCACGGATTTTTATTCAATCTATATCCCAAATGCCATATTAACATATGATCATAGGCTTCTTTACAGGATATATAATCATTTTGATTACCACTAGTAGATTTTTTTAAAGTACCACTTGCATCATAATCTCCATTGGTTATTGATTCATCAGCATCCAATATGTCATTACTTTGAAGAGTACTTCCGGTAAATCTATCTCTATAAAATGCTTCTATTACCCCAGATACACATTCTACACCCTCATCATTATAATTTTCATAGAATTTATTATTGCCATCATCATCTCTATCAATTTCATAAATTCCATCATTTTCATTATTTTCCCAATCTTTAACAAGATATTTCCAATTAGAAGGTTTACCCACAGTCTTATCCTTATAATTTTCACCATCTTCTTGAGTGGGATCTAGATAAACATAATATTCTGTACTATCATCAATGTCTAAATTACACTTATCAAAAATAGATAATTTTGAAACATCGTCATCATCATGAGGAGCCTTGTCATCATACCCAGATTTCACTTCACTTGTTATTACAACTCGATTTTTTTCATTCGCATCGTTTACCAAAGTGTATGGATACGTATCCCATTTCTTATACTCATGATTATAATCTATCCAATTTCCGGAAAAACAGGGTTGTAGAATAATGATCATTTTTTGACAATCTATATCATCTAAAGCATTATCTAGTTCAGGTATCCATAAATCTCCTTTTGTTGACCATTTTGTATCCATTTCGGTCTCACCTGAACCCGGCTTTCCTACTTCATGATGATTATTCGCATCAAATAAGAATTTCCTATCTTTGATAGGGTACCAATCATGGGGTCTACCATGAGAAGTATAAAAGAATAATACATTATCATACGAATCTGAAAGAATCGCAACTTTTTTTATCATATCTTTTATTCTTGTTTTTCCGATTGTACAGTGTCGACCAGCTGAATTTTCAATTTTCACATCCCTAATCAATTCGGGTATATCCTCATAAGTACCTATACTGTCATATGGTTGAGCAAAATACATATGATCCTGCAAATAATACCCCGTATAACCTGGACCAGGTTTAATATTCTCTGGATGCTCAGTTAATAATTTAGCCATTTCACGAACATTATTTCTATACTGACCTATTTGAAATGAATTATCCCCACCACTACCTTGTATAATTATCGCAAACCTATTATCACCGTTACCATCATGTTTCGTCCCTGCGCCGAACATTCCCCATTTAATATTACCGGGATAGCAATTGTAATCAGTTTCTTTAATATTATGGGATTGATATCCCAGAATAATTTCCACTTTACTATCATCATCGACATCTGCAATAGCCGGGGATGCGATAAAAGAATAATACCCGATCGGAGGAGGTGCTCTATACGAATAATAACTATAATCATTATCGACCGCCCCAACGGTATCGAGAGTATAGATATGCCCATTTTCTGAAACTGCAACCGTTTCATAACCACCATCGGGGAAAGAGTTTAAATCAATAGAAACGGGAGTAGCTCTAAAGGCACCTTTAGCACCATTTCTTAAGGAGGGATATTGCCAATCCAGTTCACCAGAGGATTTTAAACAATAGATCACTCCGTTTTCAGATCCAATCATAATTTCAAGCTCTTCGGTAGAAACATCCACATTTGCAATAGCCGGAGAACCTCGTACAGGTGAATAAGTATCAATTGGTGTACTCCAAAGCGGAATACCATTATGCTTTATACAGTGAATTTTTCCATCATCTGATCCCACGATAATCTCTTTTCGATATTTTACCTCGGTGGTAACCGTTTGCGGTACTCTATCAATATCACCGATCGCCGGTGTAGATTTTATCGGTGAATCCGCATCATAGGTCCATTTACACTTTCCATCATAATCCAGACAATATACTTTACCGTTCTCATCACAAACTATTATTTCCAAGAATCCGTCATCATTTATATCCGCGATTGCAGGAGATGAGTAGCTTAATGCATATTTATTTAAATTATTAAAATCGCAAATCCATGTCTCTTGGTCAACACTACCATCATTACCTCCAAATAACAGGACCTTTTTCTCTCCGTATATTGATGCTATGGCGTGACAGGACCTGGCACCTGGACCTGGCATATTATTGGAGGTTTTCATTTTTGTCCATGTATTTTTGCTAACATCATAAATCCAGGTCTCGTCATTTAGACTTCCATCATCACCCCCAAAAAGGATTACTTTCTCGGTGTCATAAATACAAGTCATTTTATGTTTTTCGCGTGCAGTGATGGCTGATGTCCCAGTCGGTTTATAGGTTGGTGTTTTCTTTGTCCAAGCATCATCATTATAATCATAAATCCAGGTTTCTTTATCTTTTGCACCATCATTACCGCCGAATAGTACTATTTTATCATCACCCCAAACCGATGCCATAGCATGATCTTTTCGTGTTGATGGTTTAGATGACGGGTTCATTTTTGTCCAAATATTCTCACTTAAATCATAAACCCAGGTCTCATCATTTAAACTTCCATCATCACCGCCGAAAAGTAGTACTTTATCCGTAGTATATATTGGTGCAATAGCATGTTTTATTCGTGCTGTTATTACAGATATTGTATTTCCGATTTTATCCTTAAATTGCGGAGTCATTTTCGTCCAAGTATGGTCATCCAAATCCATAATATATGTATCACCATTCTTACCACCCGTAACTTCACCGCCGAACAATACTGTTTTATCTGTCGCATGAACGGTTTCCATGGCATGATAGCGTCTCGATGATGGAATGTCTCCCGTCATTTCTTGTTCTGCCCAGTAATTATGAAGATAATCATAATACCATGTATCTGAAAGATATTGTCCATCATATCCGCCAAAAAGTGTTACCTCACCATATTGTGACGACATTGCATGACCCTCCCTGGCAGTGGGTATGTTTGAAGTCTCCTGTTGGCGCCATTCTACATTTAATCTTAAATAACCCGTTAAATCGCGCACCCAATTGAGTTTCCCGACGGTACTACCCGTTGCCGGTTGATCGAATTGGAAAACTTGACCAACATGATTTACCATTATTATCTCACGGATTCCATCATAAAACGGAGTCCATTTTGGTGGCGTTCCATGTACCCATCCTCCTGTTGGTATATCTGCTACCGCTGGCGAAGCATAAAATGGGCCCGGCTGAATATTTGGGAATGAAGCTAGGTCTGTGGGTTCAGGATCACTAATATCATATTTCCAAATTACATCACCATCTGTTGTACCCGTACTACTCTCACCCTTCCAACCATCATTTCCATCAGAAAAGCCTTTTACATCTAAACAATAAACTGTAGTCTCCAATGAGCCCACAATAATTTCTAATTTTCCATCCGCATCATAATCCGAAACTGCCGGGGAACCCACTATAAATGAACCCGCGGGATCCCAATAATGCCAGTCTAAAGTGCCGGAAGTTTTATCATAACAAGATACTCCTTCACCGCCAACTACGATCTTAGTTTTTATACTTCCACCAGATTTTATTTGAAAAATTGCGGGTGCGGAAGTAAATGGTGTAAATGGATATTCAGGATGAAATAAGCCCCTATAATCCGATTTCTCATAACCGTCCGGAAGTGCATCTACATCGGTATCTCCATCATTTGGATCTGAAACATCAGGTCCGAGTTGTACACTAATATCTAAAAGTTCAATAGTTGTGTAAGGGCTTCCGATAAATCTTAATGGTACTAAAATATAGCCATTTTGAATCAAACCTTCATGATCTTGAATATATTTGTTAATTTCTTCCGAGAAATTATATATTGGATACATTGCAGCATAGTCGCCAGGTTTATAATCAATGGTATCGTCATTACCTACATCCAGAGTTGGTAGTTCCGGGACATTGTTATCAATATTATGATAAAAAATTCCATTCCCCATTTCGGGTTCTATTTCATACCATACAACATGGAACTTACCAGTACCATCTGGAACAGCTTTAGGTGCTCGTGCATCCCGATGAAACAATAAACACTCAGTAAACTTGTTTATAGTACCCCAAGTTAGACCATTATCCGCACTTCTTCGATAGTAAATTTCATAATTTTCATAAGGTGATTCTTCATAGGTGGTAAATTCACTCCAAAAAACATATAATAAAGAGTGTTTACCATCTACTGCTACACACGGGTCAATAGAATCATAATCAATGCTGTCGGACATTTTGACATCATCAGACCATGTCCTACCGTTATCTGTACTTCTTGAATAATAGATCTCTCCATCATTATCCCCAGCCCCATCACAATAGTCCGTCCAGACAACATGGACATTTTTACCGTCAACGCCTATACTTCCAGTACTATCCGTTTTAAAAATTGATGCAATATCATCATTATCACTTATTTGATTAGGATCAATTATTGTATTTCCATTATTACATATTTTTGTATAATATATTTCACTTGTATCCGTAGGGTAAGTATCATATACGATATGAATATTAGAACTATCAACTCCGATATCTGGTCGTTTAGGAATAACTTCGGTACTATCAATTATTTTCGAATCTACTATCCCCCAACTATCACCATTTGTACCACATTTTGCATGGCATATGTAATTAGTAGTTTCATCTTCTTCAAGATACCAGGCAACATGTACATTATTACCATCAACCGCTATATTCGGTTCATATGACTCCTCTTCATTTGC
>CBFDAW010000239.1:0-5489 GCA_965602865.1 uncultured Thermoplasmata archaeon | reverse complement strand
CATTCAGTGGAAAGCAAAATTGGTCAGGCGTTGAAGAATTAATATTTACCGCTACTGACCCGCCAGGTGGAATGATTTCCGATGAATTGAAAGTAGTAGTCGAATCGGTGAATGATGCGCCGATCATAAATGAAACCTCACCCGTAATCTGTTACGAAGAATCCTGGACTAATTTCACGTTCTCTGCTTGGGACCCTGCAGATCATGACCAGTTAATTTTTGAAATAAATGTAGCTCTAGCTCTTAACCTTAAGAGTGAAGAGTTTATTTTTAATAAATATACTGGCGAGCTCCAGCTGTACCCGCCTAATCGTGTGGCAACGGGAAAGAACTACACCGTAACCTTATGGGTAACTGATGAACCGCCTTCATTGGCTGGCAAACCCATCACCGTTAGCTCAAAGATCACATTTATAGTCCGTAATAAATGGGACGCACCCATTCCCAAGATTATGGAACCAAAGAATGATGATATATTCTTGAACTTTGAGCCTATCCGATTTGTTGGAGTTTGTCTGGATGATGATTTAACCGTCCCGGACCTAAATGAAAAAATCTACTTTGAATGGTATTCAGATATTGATGGTAAGATCGGTGATAAAGATGTAGTGCGTAATGTAGTGCTATCAACCGGTGAAAAAGGAAAACAGCACACGATTACACTAAAGGTTTCGGATGGTAAGTACACGGCATCGACCAAGATCATGATCTGGGTGACGAAGGAACAAAGAAAAGATTCGGATGGCGACGGGATGCCTGATTACTGGGAAGACCGGAATAATCTGGATAAATACAACCGAGAGGACGCTGACGGCGATCCCGATCAAGATAATTTCACAAATCTTGAAGAATATAAATATGGTCGTGACGGCAAAGCCAGCACCAATGATCCAACCAACCCCGGGGACTCGTTGGATCACCCACCCGAAGAACTTACCGATCAATTAGAAAAGGCTGAGGAAAATTATTTCTGGTGGATGGTGGCGGTACTCATTATAATTTTAATAATAGGGGTTCTCATCTTTGTAACATCATCATTCATTTCTCGGAAGATTCAAAAAGTTAGGGAATATTCTGAAAAGCGCAGGGATCTTGAATATCGGGTCAAAAAGGAGCAACAAGAACTGGAAGATGCAAAGTACGGGATTTACTCTTCTAAAGGATTAGAAGTGCTCTGTCATAGCTGTGGACAGCGCAATAAAGTACACTCGAGTCGGCGACCACTAGCCGTGAAATGCTCAAAATGTAAGACACGGGGTGTAATCTATAACTAATCGTCGGTTAAATAGAATATAATCATATTTTAAACCTCACATTTTTCGTTTCTATTCGAATTTAATTTGTGGTATTTGGATCTATATACAATCTCTATTCATCGTTTTTCCATTATCATACCAATTTTATTAACATAACAATTAATAATTTGTTCCTTTATATGGTACTTAAGAGAACTATATATAATCGGTGATTATCATTCCGGAGGGATTATCTTGGATCATGAATTAGGAATAATTGGTGCAGGTCCCGCAGGTATGTCAGCAGCCATCTATGGTAAACGTTCGGGTTTGGATGTGCTACTACTTGATATGGACTTCGGCGGTGGTACAGTGACCATCAATCCTGTGGTTGAGAATTATCTGGGTATGGGTAATCTCAAGGGCGCAGAAATGGCGGTTCAAATGCGCGAGCATGTGGAGAAATATGTCAAGATTACCACGGGTGAGCAAGTTAAGGAGCTAGAGGTCGGTGGGGAAAATGTGAATATAATAACTGATAAACACACGATCTCCGTGGGTGCCGCGATCATTGCCACAGGGACTGAGTACCGTAGGTTAGAAGTAAAAGGTGAGCACGCATTTCTAGGTCGCGGGGTATCATACTGTGCCACTTGCGACGGCGTATTCTTTAAAAACAAGCGTGTAGCTGTGGTGGGTGGTGGAAATTCCGCCGCTATTGAGGCACTGTATCTTAAAGGAATTGCCGATGAAGTATACATGATCCATCGCCGTGATTTACTGCGTGCCGAAGGGCATTATTCAAAACAACTGAAAAAAAATGAAGTAACCCTTGTTTTAAATTCCGAGGTAAAAGAGATTTATGGAGAAACGGTGGTAAAAGGTGTGGAATTATATAATAAAAAGGCTAATTCTGGATCAAAGCTGGAGGTTGACGGGGTCTTCATTTCCATTGGTACGATACCACGCTCTGAACTAGCCAGGAGTATCGGTGTGAACCTGGATGAATACGGTTATATTATTGTTGACCGTCAAATGAAAACGAATATCGACCGAGTATACGCCGCCGGTGACATAATCGGTGGTATTCGTCAGATCGTGACCGCCGTTTCTGAGGGCGCTACTGCTGCGTTATCATCTTTAAGTGTCCTGGGTAAGCAGTACCCTTTCTAGTATAGACTTGTTATTTACGCCTTTGGATTAACATTAGCTTTTCGGCGACCAGATATGCTAAACACACCCAGCCTGGGTCCTCAACACCACCGATTAATAATATTATAAGATAGGGCTGATCAATATTATATTGGCGTATCCCCGTGAAGTACAGCCCAAATTCCAGTATTGACCAGACCACAAATGCATAACTAAAAATCCTAATTGCGCGTTTATTACCCGCTCTTACCGCATAATAAAGTACCGATAGCGTAATTACCGATACTATAATGAAATACAGCGGCGATACATGACGATTCACATCGGCGGATTCTGTAAGCCAGGCTATAATGTCCATCTATATCATTCCGATTTTTTTAGATGTTTCATCTTTGGATTTTATCGGTTCTCTGTAATCATCCGAATAATCCGAGATATCGATTAATTTAATCTTATGCGCAAATAATATCATAATAATAAGCCCTGGTCCCGCCTCAGTCAAGGCATGGTATGGTAATTCCAGTGCAGGAGGGAAATTGAACATCCGTGAACCGGTTCCGAATAAATAGCTCTCCCAAACCAAACAAATAAGCCCCGAGACGAGCCAGAGGTAGAATGAAAAGCGCTTGTACTTCATCCGATACGCTAGAATAATTGCTATTAATGTTATAACCAGCATGATAATATAATAAGTGTTCATTAGGCTACGGCTAACCGTAATAGAAATCGTCAACCAGTCAATAGAATCCATAAGTTTCGGTAAAAGTTTAAATCTTTAAATAACTTGTGTAATTCGGTAATATGGAAGCTATTAGAGCCTTAATAACACGCCGCAGCATTAGGCGGTTTAGGGCCGACGCGATCCCCGATGAACTGTTATGGGAAATACTTGATCTTGCAAATATCGCCCCGTCCGCCGGTAACTTACAGGCACGAGAGTTTATTGTAGTACGAGATGGCGATATCAAGCAAAAATTATCCATCGCAGCGTATGATCAAAAATTTATCCGAGAAGCACCTGTGGCTATTGTAGTCTGTGGTAACCAAAAGCGCTCCGGTACGGGTTACGGGTCCCGGGGCGAGCATCTTTACAGCATCCAGGATGCTGATGCCGCGATCATGCACATACTGCTGGCGGCTCATAGCCAGGAGTTGGGTACATGCTGGGTCGGAGCATTTGATGACGAAGAGGTGTGCTCTATCTTAAAATTGCCGGAATATATCAGACCCATTGCTATAATACCTCTTGGCTATCCTAAAGAATCACCACATACTACATCTAGAATAAAAATTGAAAAATTAGTACATTTTGATACTTGGTAATACGTCAACAAAAGAAATTTCAATTTTCGTTTCCACTCAGCTAATCCATGTATTCCCCCAATATTTTTTTGATCTCATCCTCTGACGTCTTTTTTTGCTTTGGCGTTTGCTCTTTTTTTTTCGGTTCTGATTTTTGCTCTTCGGATTCTGGTTTTGTTACTTTTTCAGGCATAACAACTTTTCCCACGGGTGGTCGAGAAAGTGGTGCAGTGGGCACAGTGTACAATAACGGATTGAGAATAGTAGTTGGTTTCTTTTTTTGTTTCTTTGCATCAGGTTCGGGTTTTAGCTCATCATTATCCATCGGTATCAATATTGTAGGCAATTTCGGTTCCGGTCGTCTGATTACTGGTGAAATTAGGTTTACCGGGCGTGGGGTTAACGGCGTAGATGGTACATATGTAGACTGTTGTGGAGAACTTGACAATCCCTCACTAATGGCATCATGTTCAGGTTCTTTTATGAATGTGGTTGCCCCTCGTTTGTCCGAACCGGTTTGTTGTGGTAATTTTGGTATTGTTTGTGCAGTTGAACGGTCCCCGAGCAGCTTAGGCGCGGTGATCGATGCTGATCTAAGTGTTTCCGTGCGTAAGGACTTTTGGTATGATTGAACTTGAACAGTGGGTGTGGGACTTAAAGCCGTATCCCCTGAAACCGGTATAGTTATAGCTGGAGAGTATGGGTATTGTGAAGCTGGTGGGCTAGGGGTCACCGGTGTAATCTTTTGCTTGGATATTATCGCCGCCGGAGCCAGAGTGGCTGTTGCGGGTATGGATGGTGCTGGTGTTTCGGTAGTGGAAGCAGAAGTAGTGGTGGAAGGCTCAGGGTAATTTGCCGTTGCGTCTTTTGTTACCTTAGCCCGCTTTTTTCGAACAATGATTAAGAACATAAAACTAATAATAATAATAACAATAATAATTAAACTAAGATTTATCAATCCAGTAGTATCCACTTTAGATTCTTTCACTGGTACATTAATTTTTACCGGCTTAGATCTTGGAGAAGTATTCGGCACCTCGTCGAGAGCTGAAACCTGATAATAATATTCTTTACCCCCTTCTACATCCATATCCGTATAAGTATCTTCAGTAAAAGGTACATCAACTAATTTTCTAAAATTTTCCCCATCTTTACTCCGGTATATTCGATACACTTCCACATCCGGCGAATTAGAATGAATCCAAGATAATATCACACTGTCTTTCCCGGCTGATACTTTAACGGTAAACTCAGTCGGGGGTGCCGGTGAGATTTTGTCTTTTGTCATGGCATCTTTAATAATGGATCGTTCAGATTCGTTCGGTACCTCATCAATCGCAGTGACATAGTACTCGTACTTTTTTCCACTTTCCAAATATGAATCAATCGCCTCAGTAGTATTTCCATCAACTGCTAACACCATTGAGAACTCGGACTCATCACCACGCCGATAGACCCTGTACCCATCCACATCTTCAGCCTCACTGGTTTTCCAGGTCAACTTCATAGCATCTCCGGTCTCAATGGTTTCAATTCTCAAGCCTTTAGGTGGGCTTGGTGGTTGAATGTCTGAGGGTGTCACGGGGAGAACGGGTGTAAATGGTGAATAATTAGGTATTGCATCAAAAGCCTGGAGTTTATAATAATGTATTTGGTCATCTATTAAACCAGTGTGCTTAAACTCTTTATCGGTTTTATTGAAATCCGCTACTAGTTCAAAATCGGATGTTTGGTTCATGGCAATTAATAACCTGTAACCTTCAATATCGGTATCTATTTGTAACTCCCAAATAAGCATTA
>CBFDAW010000238.1:0-5491 GCA_965602865.1 uncultured Thermoplasmata archaeon | reverse complement strand
ATGCAAGATATCAAAGAGTTTAAATAACAATGGGTTTGTTAGCTAAACAAATACCCGGGGTGTACAATAAAATCATACTTGAAACCATTTTCATTTGTATAATACCGCAAATCGATGCCATCATAAAGATTTTTATAATATATCTCTTGATAATTCGGCACCTCGGTGCACCATTTCGATGAATCGCTCCCGTAAAAGAAATTACTGTTCCAGCTTAATCGTCCTCTTCCTCCCGGTCTTACCAGATTTGCACCCACGAACTCTTGTTTAAGAATTACTCGTTTACAGTCGTTGGTTGCCAGTCGTCGGTCGTCAGTCATCAATCTTGACTCTCGACTGTAGACTGTAGACTGTTGACTAGTAATCGAAAATTCGTCCCTGACTTCGAACCACACACCATCGTCGGTAAACCAAATACTCCCGCCTTGGTCATAAAATCGCACCTCATCATTCGTAAGTTGACCGCGATTTTCTGTAAATGCTATCGATGTATTAACTAAAAGTTTTTTTAGATTATTATCGGTCGTTTTACAAAACCCACCGGGTTTGTTAAAGGAATTAAAATTGCCTTTTCCAGAATCGTAAGATATTTCACGCACTTCGGCATCCGCAAAATTGTATAATGATAATAAAATAAATAAAATAATTATCACCTGAAGTTTCGCACGCATGAATTTACCCCTTTAACTTAGTATATGAACAGATTAATTAATTTAAAAACTTTTCGATTGTCCCGGATAAATTGTAGATTGTAAATTTAGTGTATTAATAAAAAAATGCGTATGTTAACAATTTTCTTTATGTAGCATTTTTTTATTTACCACAATTTTTCGCCACACACCGTGCAAAACGTACTATCCGGCGGTATATTGCTCCCGCAATAGCGGCAGTAAATCTTTGTCCGTTTCGGTTCTGCAGCCTCGAACTCTAATTCTTTTGTGAGTCCTCGGAACCTACGGCAGAGTTCGTCGCCCACCTTATATCGTTCTTCGTTATACGCAAATTCCGCCTGGCGAATAAGGTATTCAAGATAATTCACGTTCTCCCCAGTTTCGCGTATCTCCATGACCATGGTGTCCATATATTCTATTTTCAATCTTCTGGACAATTCCTCGGATTTATCCAAATATAATAATACCTCTTGATAATAGCCATCTTCAAAAGCGTTCCGCGCATCCTGCGAAATGTGCTCCAGTTCTTCAACTTGTACACCAAAATGATAAGTATTTGATATTATGGCTTGGATCTCCTGTAACCCCCTCAGCGCTTCCTTCTTTAGGATATCCAATCGCTTTTTCCGTGGTGTTCGAAGGTCATCACGCTCCCGGGCCGTATTCGGTGTGTGGTCCGGCGCGGCAAAACCAAAAGGCGATCTCCTACCTCGAGCTCGACCGTGCGAAGTATGTTCTACGGTTAATCCTGGCTCGAACATAGCGGGCGTATCCGGTCGTGCTGCCAGGTCAGCAGCTCTTGCTCTACCTATTGGCGGTGGTCTGGGAGCGCGGGTGCGCCGGCCCATATCCGTAATATGTCTCTCACCTCGATCTTGCGCTCTTTTTGTGATTTGTTCATCATAATCCGTTGAATACTCTTCGGCTGAGCGTTCTTGGAAATCGATAGGGTGGATCTCGGTATCTTTGGGTACTACCTCTGGCGCGATCGGGTACCGTGGATTCTGTTTCGAATCCATACGCGCGGGTTCATATTTTCTATCATATTTTCTGCTTTTGCGGGGCATCCCGCGGTCAATTTTCACATCACCTTGCGTTCTTCGAGGTAATTCTATAGCCTCTGGTGCGAAATGCTCAGGCTCTTCCAAGTCAAGGGATTCGTACCTATTTCTAGTGAACTCCTCATCTTCCTCATGAAATTTATGCTGCTCCCTATCATACAGCCCCCCCCTATCTTTATCAATAAATCCAAATGCCTCTTTAAACAATTGTTCAGCTCTTGAAGCTTTCAATCCCCGTTCCTTTTGTGGTTCGCCCGGTTGTAAGTCAACCTCTTTATGCGTCGCCTCGTCAGGCTCAGATACACTCTTTCCCTGAGCCTCCTCATATGTAGATTCAGAATACTCTTCTAGCTCCATCAGTTCTTCGTCTTCGCCACCAGCTTCAACAATTGGTTGAACCGAAATTTCTTCGTTCCCTAGTCCCGATCCTCCTTCAATTTCTGCTTCCGATTCAATGTCATAATCCATCTTTTCCATGGGCTCTACAGCCTCTTCCAGTACCGGCTCGACAACTTCTTCAGATACAGGCTCTAAGTATTCCTCAGGAACGGGTGTTAATTCTGTGTCCGGCGGCGGCGTGGTTATTTCATGCTCTGCTTCTATCCCCGACTCTTCTGGGGATTCCGGTGCGCTCGGGCTTGGTTCAGGCAATTCTTTAGCTTCTAACTCCTTTATACCTTCATCTGCAAAGGGTGTGGTACTAATTATTAAGAATTGTTCAATATAATCCATTGTATTTTTGAATTCATTATTAATAAATTCTTCTTTTGCATTTTTCAATAAACCCTCCATTTCTACTAGCTTGGGATGGTCTGTAGGTATAGAGCCAAGGGTTTCAAGAGCGTCATCTAATTCTGCTTCGACTTTTTCTCTTTCTCGAACCTGGATTGCATTGTTTAATTTTTCGTGTGAATGGCTCAATATATTCATTACATCCGAGAAATCTTTGGTTCTTAACCGTTGTTTGGCGTAATTCAATAAATCCTCAGTTTCTTTTGTATTTACATGATCTGACTTAGCTTCTTCAATATCACTCGCTAATGTCTCCAATAAATTCGTAACCTCTTCTTCTTGTGACCGGATATATTGTTCGTTTAATGTTGAAATATCTGAAAAGATCTCATAGCGGATTTTTTTGGCACTCTCTAAATCATTGTCGTTAATAAAATTCTTCATTTCATCTATTTTGTAATCTACACCTGAAATATCCACTCCATTATTCGCCATATTATTTAATTCTTCCATTGCGGTTTCTAGGTCTAATTTCATCTTTTCAATTGCCGTTCCAACCTCAGATGCTCCTTTTAGCTCCATGGCTTCGTTACAAATATTATATACCTCTTTGAAATCTTTATTTTGAAGGGCACTTTGAGCATTTAAATAGAGCTTTTTAAGTTTAGATACGTCAACCCCCGCAGCTCGTGATTCTTTGATTGATTCTTTCAGCTCAGTGACATTTTGCATAGCCTTTTCAAACAGCACTACTACCTTCATATCAATTGCTTGACCGGCTTGGACCTGTTTTACCTGAGCATTTATAAATTTTGAAAGTAATTCTAAAGTCTTATAATCCTGATCATTTAACACATCTTCTGCTTTTTCTAAAAGCAAATTAAGTTCTGAGGGGAGTTTCTCTTTTTTAAATGCCTTATTTAGGGATAGTTTAATTTTAAAAAATTTATCCGAAGCATTCTGATGTTTCTCACGAACCATCTCAACCAGCTGCTGGCTTTGAACTGCATCATTTATTGCTGCTTTGAATTCTTGTTTCTCCAAATGCTCTTCAGCTGTTCGTAAGGTGCGTTCGGCGTTATCTACATTAATTCCCAACTCATGAGCTTCCAAAATCATTGCCCGGGAAGATTCCATGGTATCTTCCGCTTTTGTCTTTAACACATTCTTCTTAAGCTCCAGAGCTATTTTTTGGGTTTCCTTCACATAAGCCTTTGCTTCGTTGAGTTTATCATCATAAAATGCAGTTTCAGCTTTAATTGCCATATCGTCAATCTTTACAATATCTTCACCGGTTCGCTCTATGCTCTTAATAAAATTGACATCCTTTTTCAAAAGTTGAATCAGGTCAAATAATTCTCTTTTTTCCGGCGGTAGCGCCTTGAGCTGCTCTTCCGAAAGCTTGGGTTTACCTTGAATTTTATCCTTTTTCTTTGACTTACCTTTTTGAGCGGGTTTATCAGTTGCTATTTCCATCTCATTTTCAGGTTTTGGCTCAGTCGTACCGGTTTCCAAGCCTAACATTTGTTTACTATTTGCCATAATTTTTTTAATAAAAGTCCCCGCCGTCTCATAATCACCTTTTTCAAATGATTCTTTCGCATTTGAAAACAAGTCTTTTGTCTTTGTAATCTCATAACCGTTTGCTTCCATATCAAGCATTATTTTATATGCTGAAAGTAATAAATTCAATTGATATTGGATTTTCTCTTTCTCCTGAGACTCCAATAACATTGATTCCGCCTTTGAAATTGCCTCGCCAAGAGTAGAAAAATTATCCAGATCGTATATACCTTGAATACCCTGGATTATATCCTCTTTCTGATTTACATCTACATTTAAATTTTTAATCTCGGAACTTGTTTGGTCAATTAACATTCGTAAGTAATATTCTGTCTTATCAAAGTCCCTTTCAACAAAGACGTTCTCAGCATCAGCAATGATTTCATCAAGCTTTGCTAAATCAATATCCAGATCCTCTAATTCTTTGTACCAGAATTTTACAAATTTTATCGCATCTTTAAGTTTCTTTTTTCGAGCAGTTTGCCAGCTCTTATTCACATTTTGAATAGTATTATCAATGTATTTATTAGCCAGTGTCAGGTCCCTTTTGGCTAAAAATTCTTGGGTTTGTGCAAAATATTTATTTGCTGTCTTAAAATCCAATTCCAATTCAGTTTGATTTAAAATAAAAGTATCTATAAACGATACCGTTGTTGATATTAAATTCAATCGATGCTTTAGCCAAAGATTGGACGCAAAGATCTTAGAGTTTTTAATCAATGCCTCGGCTGCTTCGGTATCACCGATCTCCAAGAATTTTTTAGCTTCATTTATAATCTCTTGGATTACATTAATCTCCAGCCCAAAATTACCCAGCTCCTCCACCATAAAGTTAGTAACCATAAATTGAGTATCCAAATCGGATTTCGTAACTGCCTCAGCCCCGCCTTCAATTGTATTTGCCTGAACTTTCTTTTGTTTAGTTGTAAGTGGCTCAGAGCCAGGTTTGATTTTCACTTTTTTCAATAATTGTTTAGCATATTTTAAAAGATTATCTGGTTCTTTGCCTGATCTCTCATCACTTTCAGTATCATTTTTTGTATCCTTATCTGTACCTTTCCCGTTATCGATATTTTTTAATTTAATGTCTTTCAGTTCCTGGAACTCTAAAGATAATAAACTCTCATCTTGACCCAAATCAGAAATATCTAATGGGTCGCCTTCAAAATCCTCATTATCGACGAGACCGAGATCTAACTCATCGGCTGAGGCTTTTTTTGATTGTCTAGGCATACCAGCACCAAAATTGAGGAGGCTTTTTGATAGATAATTCAAATTACCTTGGCATTAATAAACCTCATAAATTTTGCCAATCCTCTCAATATTTTTTAATTTTGATTACCTCTCTTCTCCTCTATCAATGAATATACATTAATAATATTAATATTTTTCATTGTTATCGAAGTTGTAGAGATATGGGGTCATTTTGGCGTTTTATTTTTTCTAAGTGAAACGTTGAATATG
>CBFDAW010000237.1:0-5494 GCA_965602865.1 uncultured Thermoplasmata archaeon | reverse complement strand
AATTAATAATGACAGAAATACTATCCGATCCATATCTCTGGCTTGTCTTGGCTTTAATTTTCAATATTGGCCATATGTTCTTCCATGTAGCAGTCTTCCGCGGTTATAATGGAAAGCATTCCACCATCTATGACGGTATCGTGGGTTACCTAGGGGCACTTTGTATTATACTTTTGGTTTATATGGATCGTGGTACAATCCAATTTCCTCGGACGATCGCTTTACCTATTGGGTTCATATTGTTTGTCGTGGGAATATTTTTACATTCAAAAGCCCAACTAGACTTTAACAAATATTTTAAGAAAATGACCTTGATAGATAAAGGAATATATCGTTACATCAAACACCCTATGTACCTTGGCGGCTCTATTTCTTTTATTGGTGTAAGTATAGGCGGTCGTAGTGTTCTAGGTCTAGCTACGGTTTGGATATGGATACTGCTTATTGCGATCTGCGGCTATTTGGAAGAAGTTAAGCTTAGAAAGGACTTACCCCATGGAAAATATAAAGAATATACAAAAAAAACTTGGTTTTAATATGGAGGTTTTATTGCACAATAGAATAGGAATAAAAATTACAAAAGATAAACCAAGCAATTTAAATCGTGCGCAAGGTGCTTCAAAACACTGTTCATTTGTCGGTTTGGCAAGAACCGGTGAACGGTTTTATGCTGAAAACAAAGACATCTCCTGCCCATTAGCCAGATATAATCTGGGGTTAGAAGAACCAAATGACAAGTTCATGCATGAATTAGCCGGGACTTTGGTCGGGTGGGGTGATGCAAATACAAAAGAGTTAGGATTAAAATATTTGCACTCCCGGCAGAAGCTTTCTTACGCAAAAAAATATATCCTATACTTCCCGGTACCAGATAATGAATCTGAGCCAGATGTTATAATCGAGATTTCAAATCCACATAAGGTGATGCTAAGAGTTAGAGAACTAACTTCCATTACGGGAGACTCTATTAAATGTTTTATGAGCGGTGTCGGTGCAATGTGTGGCGAGTGCACGGCATATCCAATACTCACCGGTAAGCCCAATATCTCTGTAGGCTGTACAGGCTCACGACCGGGTGCTGAGTTAAAGCACGATGAGTTGTTTTTTGCGATACCAGCCTCAGATATCTCTTATTTATAGCTTTCAGATGGAGGACACAGCAATGGTTAAAAATATCTCGGAAAAAGACATTCTACAAGTATTAAGCCATGTAAAGCATCCGGCGATCAATTGTTCATTGATCGAGTTAGGTATTGTCAAAAATATAATTGCACAAAATAAGAAGGTAATAGTAACTTTTGCGTTTCCATTCGTAGGAATACCAATAAAAGAATATCTTGTGAACAGCGTCCGAGAGTCGATAGCGAAATTAGGTGCAAAAGTAGAAGTGAAAGAAACAATAATGACCGATTCGGAGCGCGAGAACTTTTTAAAGCTGGAACGTGAGCACTGGACAGGCGGCAAGTAGTGTTTTCAATTTGAAGGTTGAAAAAATGACCGACTTTGAAGAAACCATTTATGCCAGAATAGAACCTAAGCTGTATGAACTAATAATACAACGAATTATACAGGCCAAATCTATATTAGACATCGGCTGCGGCAATTGTAAATTGGTTAATATACTAGCTAAGCAAACAGAGAACAAAGTCATAGGTGTAGATATAAATGATACTGGTTTTGCCAATGGGAAATCCGAAGCAGAGGGCTTGGATGTATCAGAGAGAGTTAAATGTATTAAAGTGGATGCGCAATTCCTGACCACCGCTATTGATAATAAATTTGAAGCTGCAATATCAGTATACGCACTTCATGAGTATGAAAAACCAAAAGAAGTGCTTCAAGAAGTCCATCGGGCTTTAAAACCCGGAGGTAAGATCATAGTAGTAGATTTTTTGGCAGGCTCAACTGCACAACGGTTATGGGATGAGGATTATTACACGGAAGAGCAGATCAAAAGATTATTAAGTAGAGCTGGGTTTAGAAATTTGGAAACAGTATTTCCTAGGGGGCGTGAGTTGGTATTGGTCGAAGGCAAGAAATTATCCATTTAGCGTATTTGAAGATGTTTAGATCAATTCTAGATTTCGGGTCTCGGCAACAGTCCAGCACCCTCCATGATCTCCGGCACCTTCTTCTCCCAGGCTATCGCCATCACATGCACACCGGCTACACCCGGAATCTCGCGTACTTGTGAGATGATCTCCTGCGCCATTTTAATACCCTCAATTGCGGGGTCTTCTGCATTCTTCAAGCGCGTGATCACTTCTTCAGGCACGTCCACACCCGATACGTTCTTTTGCATGTACCGTGCAGCACCGACGGATTTTATGGGTATCACCCCAGCCATGATCTTCACTTTCTCGGAAAGACCCACTTTGCGCACCTCTTCCATGATCTGCGAGAAGCGCTCGACATTGTATATCCCCTGGGTCTGGATGAAGTCCGCACCGGCGGTGACCTTTTTTGCAAGCCTGGGGATCCTGATATCCAGGGGTTCACTGGTTGGGCTCCAAACTGCTCCGATAAATAACTTGGGCGGAAATTTGATCTCATCACCGTTAATGAATTTTGGCTCATCGCGCATATTCTTAACAGCTTGGATCAGCTGCATGGAATCCAGATCATAGACACCTTTAGATTCAGGGTGATTGCCCAACGTCTGATGGTCGCCGGATAGACAAAGCAGATTTGGTACCCCAATCGCACCTGCCCCAAGTATATCGCTCTGCATCGCAATTCGGTTTCTATCACGAACCGTCATTTGCATTACTGGTTCAAGACCCTCCTTAATACAGATCGATGCCGTAGCAAGTGAGGAAATTCTAACTATTGCGGTCTGGTTATCGGTTATATTTGCGGCGTCAACCGAGCCTTTCAAATGGCCAATATTTTCCAGAAGTTTCTCGGTGCCGCAATGTTTAGGCGGTCCTAACTCGCCAGTTACCGCAAACTCGCCGGATGCCAGTATCTTTTCTAAACGGCCCCCTGAACTTATTCTCATTACTCTACCCCCTCCGCCTTAGCTTCCTCCGAGTGCTCCTGGGCTTCTCTAAGATCTTCTCTTATAATCTTTCTGGGTACTCCATGGGCACTTGTTGACCAATCTTTTGGCGGTTGGATCTCTTTCATCATATCCAATTTTCCAAGTTCTTTCAATTTTTTATGTATCAGATACCAAGCGCAATCGGTTTCCGGATTTACCTCGCATTTACCTTCGGAGGTGGTGCCTCCGCAAGGTCCGTTTAATAAATTTTTTGAACACCGTGCAATTGGACAAATGCCCCCGGTTTTGTCTAGAATACAGTTACCACAGGCGGCGCATTTCTCTGACCACACACCCTGTTCTTCAGGACCGCCCAGGAAGTTTGTGTTTAGACCAGGTAGAACAGGTATTGATTGATACCTATTGGCAATGTATTGTACCCCGATACCACACCCTAGTGAGAGAACGGCATCGTATTTTTCAATCTGTTTTTCAAGAGAATCCACCCACTCATTTTCACACTGGCGTGTTATTGTTACTTCACCAATCTCCAAATCTAAGTTTTCCATTTTGCTTTTCAACCTCAGTAGTGAAGCTAATGTACCCACTTCCTTTTCTCCGCCTGCGAAACAAACTGTTACACAAGTCCCACAGCCAACTATTAGTATCTTTTTATATCCGGTTATCATATTGTAAATCTCGTCAATTGGTTTCCTTTCTGCAATAATCATTTATTCACCTCTTCATATTTATCGGCGATGGCCCCATTTTCCTGATCTTCTCGGTCATTTCCCGAGCGACATCGGCAAATTTCTGCCCCATCGAGGCTGGAACATAGTACATCTCCAACCTCTCAGCGCCAAACCCGATTTCATCTAAAAGTTTTTTTGCGTAGCGAACCCGCTCCCTTGCATGAATATTTCCTTTCTTGAAATGACAATCCCCTATCTCGCAGCCTGCAACATAAACACCATCCGCGCCGTGTTCGAAAGCCTGTATAAGGTAGAGGACATCTATTTTACCACTACACGGGATCCGTATTATACTGACATTATTAGGATAGGATAAACGCTTTGAACCTGCCAGGTCCGCGGCATTATAAGCACAATAATGGCAACAAAACGCAACTATTTTAGGTTCGAAAGCCTCTGACTTATTTTGGGGTGATACATTTTCCGTATTCAATCTTTCACCTCCAATAATATCGTATTGCATTGGGCTATTAGCTGATCATCAGTATAATTTTGCAGTTGAATCGCTTTTGCAGGACACTCGCCGACACATATGCCACATCCCTTGCATAATGCAGATTGAATTACTGCAACACCTTCTTCGCCTATTTCTGGGACCATGTATGGACATATTCTAACACATGTAAGACAAGCGATACATTTATCCTTATCCACCACTGCAATTTCCGGTGAGAGCGAGATTTTTCCGGGTATTAGAGATGAAAGTATCCTACCTGCCACTGCCGCCGCCTCTTGCAGCGATTTAGAGATGCCCATGGGTGCATGCGCGCAGCCGGCAATAAATATGCCTTCTAGGGTGGCGGTCACACCCCCGAGCTTCGCATGACCCTCCTCGAAGTAACCATCCTCGTCAAGGGATATGTTCAGAAGCTCTGCCAATTCACTTATGTTCCGAGAAGGTATCAGTGAAGATGCAAGAATTACTTTATCTAACATTTTCTCTTGTTCCTCCCCTTTTGGATTATTGTATTTAACCAAAACCTTCCCATCTTTTTCTAGGAGTTCATTAACACTTGATCTTATGAACTCCACAATTTTACTCCTGCATTCATTATAGAACTCCTGGTCATGTTTTTGAGGTAGGCAGAGGTCTGAATAGAAATGGGTCACACTAAGGTCGGGAGACATCGCTTTTAAAATCCTGTTGTGTTTCAGTGAATATATGCAGCAGACCTCTGAACAGTAGTTCGTGGTCTCACGACCAACGCAGTTGATGATACCAATAGACGCGCAGTCCCCTAGCCATTGTGCAATTTCTCCGCGGTGATTCAATTCCTCAAACTCAGGGGCGGTTATGACACTTGAGATCTTACCGTTTCCATATTTTTGGTCTTTTACAGGATCATATATGTCTGACCCTATAGCAACTACTATCGCCCCCACATTCAATGTTTTGAGCTCAGCATCACGATCTTTTTGTTTAACATCCACCACAAAATTTCCAAAGAAGCCTCTGACTTTTTCAACTTCGGAATTTGTGAAAAGAACAACATTATCGTTCTTAGAAATCTCATTTACTTTCTCCTTTATTAACTGTGAGCCATCTTTCATACCGGGAAACACACTCTTGAAGCCATTCACTTTACCCCCAAGCTCGCCGGTTTTTTCTACCAAATAAACTTTCCGAGAGTAGCTGGCTAACATTTGGCTTGTTTCGATGCCTGCAATTCCGCCACCTATTACCAGGACATCCGGGTTACGTTCAACCTCCATTTTTTCTAACGGGACTTGGTTGCGCACGCGTTCAATGCCCGCTAGT
>CBFDAW010000236.1:0-5512 GCA_965602865.1 uncultured Thermoplasmata archaeon | reverse complement strand
AAACAAATAAACCGCCAAGAGCACAACCAAATCTCATATCATCATTATCTTTAAATCCAACACTTACCCCAACTAATGCCAATCCGACAATTGCAAGATATACTCCTAACAATGAGTCTCCATATATTTTATTAAGAATATGACCTATTATTCCACTAAGAGCTCCTAATATAATAGGTACCCAGATTGGGCAATGAACATGTTCATTGATTACTCCCATTATCATATCACTTTTTGGTTTTTCGCCTTTCTGTGCATGTGTAAATTCCATAGCAGCATATGTTAAGAAGGCAGTAATTACCAAACCAGTAGCCATACTCACTGCATTATCGATTACCCAGCTACCAATAGATGTATATGCTTGTAAGCATAAAAACAATATCGAAATAGCTATTGACAATGTAATAAATGCCATGGTCATTGTTGGGTCAAAAAGTGCTTCAACTATTGTATCCCCATTGGCATTCCCATTCTCCATTGCATTTTCCGTTTCACCTCTAAATGCATCACCTACATTCTTTGTATACGTACCTAATCTCCCCACAATAACCGCAATACTTATCCCGATCGTCACCGCACACGCCGCCATGATGACCGGTATCACCCATGCACCCAGGAATGCAAGTGCCAACATAATTACTGCAATAATGAAAGCTAATAAAAGAGATATTAGTCCTTCCAATGCGCCATCTACATGCGCCTTACCCTCTTTATGGTTACCATTAACATCATAAATTTTAGCTTTAACATCATATCCATTGAAGATCGCTTTAAATGCACTGGCTTTGTAAGTGGTTTTCACTGTTTTGCTCTTTACACCATAAAGAGGAATATCATTCATCCTCTTGCCGTCGACCCAAACAGATAATCTATCTAGACCAGCATTATCTGAAACAGGTATAGAAAGATGTAATTCAAATTTATCAGGATATATCGGGACCTTACCGATCAGAGGTATTTCGATATATTTCCATTTAATTACTATATTACCTTCGATCTCGCCTATCTCTGGATCCTCACCCTCTATCTGAGTAATTGACAATTCGTCTTCTTCCCAGTCTCGCAGATAATCACGATCAGTATCGATATTACTCGGATCAGCTCTATAAGATCATTCATCATTAATACAAAGGATATATTTAACTCACGATAAATAACATCAATTCACCATAAACTACGGTACTTCACCATAAATTAAGGCAATTCAATATAATATTTATTTATATTGAAGTATTACAGTGACTCATAGATATTTAATCCCGTGATAATCATGCCCAAATTACCATTGGACTTGCTCAGAAGACGCATAGAATCCGAGATCAACATGTGCCAGCGCAAGCTTCCGCACGAGATCACACTGGCAGACCCAAAGTTAACGGAATTCCCCGTGGAGGTGCGGGTTAAACTCTTTAAGGTTCCCGGACCGATTATGAAGGATGGAAAGGTAACACATTTATTCAATCATAGATTCAAGATGTTAATCACCGAGGAATACCCGTATGAAAAACCTTTGGTTCATTGGAAAACTCCGATCTTCCATCCAAACATAATGGAGCCCAAACTCGAAGGCCATGTATGTACAAAATTATTAGATGATTGGAACTTCCAATCAACACTATTGAATTTTATCCAGGGCATCGAATCTCTGCTATTAGCCCCAAATCCAAATAGCCCCTGGGCATCACAAAGCTGTCAGGAAGCCGCTAAATATTTTGCAGAAAACGAATACAAACCGCCCACGATAATAACTACCATAGAAAAGGGTCCAAAGATCATTGGTAAGGAAGAAGAAAAAACGTTAAAGATTAAAAAGAAATAGAAAATAGTTGAACCCAAGAGTTACTTTTCAACAATATCTTTTTTTTATTCGAGCTATCGTAGAATTATCCGCCAAAAAAGGATTTTCAACCTGTTTTGGCATCTTTAATTCTGAAACAAATGATTTTTTAGGGTGCAGGAGAGCCTCGAGCTTTTTATTATATGCAATTATCATCAATTTCTCAAGATTAATTGTATCCACTATATTATAACTTAATAAAGTCTCCAAGGCTTTTTTATTACCATTTAAGTAATCACGCCAAAGTAATACGGCAAAGTATCCGTCTATACCTTCCAAATCACCCCGTTCAAGATCGAGTTGATGTTCACAACTTTTTAGTCCTCCACTGATGCCCAGA
Source organism: uncultured Thermoplasmata archaeon (assembly GCA_965602865.1). Taxonomy (GTDB): domain Archaea; phylum Thermoplasmatota; class Penumbrarchaeia; order JAEHCK01; family JAEHCK01; genus CBFDAW01. The sequence continues at coordinate 3,335 of CBFDAW010000236.1, read as the reverse complement.
GATCTCAATATATATCTCAAGTCAAGTTGTACTTGATGTATTTTTAAATTAAATTCTCGTTCGATAAAAGGTACATCAAAACATTTTCCATTGTATGTTACCAATATCTTATATCTCTTGATATCTTTTTTGAACTGGTTGAGATTCTTTCCAAAAATGTAGTAATGGATTTTTTTACCGTCATATAAAGAGATAGTGGTGATATGATCCTTGGGACCACCCAGACCGGTGGTCTCAATATCCAGATATGCGGTTTTATGCCGGAACTCCGAGAATAACCGCCAGTGCTGGTCCGGTTTCAGCCGGTCTGAAAAGAATCGTGCGTCCTCCATGTGTAATTTATGTTCGGATAGGGCAAGATGTGGTGTATAATGTTGAACTCCTTCAGCATACTTATTTTTCCGGTCGAGTAAATCACACCAGGTGTATATCTGGTTTGCCCAGAGCTGCTGCTCGGTGCGTAAACCGACTTGTGGTATGTGAATAAATGTGCTTCGTAGCATGGATCATTCCCCTGGAAGTGTAATTGATACATTCAAAACTTAGTATTTTAAATAATATCTATTGGAACTTCAACGCTTCCGTTACCTCATACTTAAGTACGAAGACCTTCGATTTCAAATTATACCTTAAAAAATTTTGAAAACAACTGTAGGATCTGTTTTTCGCAAGTCTTTCCTTTATCCCAGATCGCATTCTCATTAATTTTAAGATCCAGCACCATGTTTTCGAATTCGTTAAGTTCTTCAATAAACACCTTAAGCTCTCGTTCTTCAACGGTGGTTAAAGCTCTTGGATATTTTATCACTCCTGAGATTATGATAACCGTTATGAATAATCGATAAATATCGATCCGGTTCATCAGTATCATACGTTCGCGATACGATTGACCTGCTGTAAACTCTACCTTTTGCGGTTCCAAAGCATCTAAGACATTTATAGTTCCCGGGGAACCTTCTTTGAGTTTCTTATTTTCTTTATCTTTACCGACTTTTGCGGGTCGTTCTTCTGTTTCGCTAGGTTCCAAAACATCAAGCTTACTTTGTTCCATTTTTAACGGAAACGCATCGGGGGCCAGTGGATGTAATGATGCTTTTTTTAGTAAGTTTCGGATCGAATTAAGTTGCTGGATATATTCACCACGTAGTATCGATACCTCTCGTAACTCGCGGTCCTTTTCATCAAGAGCGTTCTCCAAGATGGTCATACGAGTTTTAAGTACGGCTAATTCAGATAATAAATCAATGTCAATCTCCGCGTCTTTTTTGTTATCCTTTGGTTTCGGTTTTTTACTTGCGATATTGTTACACTCCTTAACATATACTGAATTATAATAATAAATAAAAAGGTTATGGCAGATTTATTCAAATTTTTCCTATATATTATAAGCTAACTTTCAAATGATTTTAACTTCGTCAATTACTATGCTAGGTAGGTTAAAAGCTACTGGCGTTAAACCACCGCTGATTCTTTTATAATCGTCACCCAGAGCTCTGACTTGTTTCATCAACTCTGCCATGTTACCACTGATCATCACTTGTTTACCCGCACCTGTTATCGAACCATTTTTGATTTTGAACAGCATTGGTGAGTTTACTGAAAAGTCACCTGAGGCGGGATTAGCAGTATGTGCACCTAACAGCTCATAGATCACCAGGCCATTATCGAGTTCCGAGATGAGAGCATCACGCGGCTTGGTTCGACCGCAAACCATGAAATTTTGTGCTTTTGTCTTTGGTAAAGCCCTAAAACTTCGTCCGCCACCGATCCCTTCGGTGCGCATTGCATTGCCGGTACTATTTTCGTGGAATTCCAAAGCAGAGATACTATCGAATAGATACCTTTTCAATATCCCATTCTCTACTAATATTGTCCGATTAGTAGGTGTTCCTTCATCATCTATTGGTGCTGTATTGATGCCATTTTCTAAGGTTCCATCATCTATGAATGAAATCTCTGGAGCTATAACCTGCTCACCAACTAATTTAGAATAAAAAGTCTCACCCTTCATCGCCTGTTCGCCATATAGTGCGGGTATTATTGTAAATTCTAGTAACTCCGAGATTGCCTCTGGGGTGAAGATTACGGGGTACTTACCAGGTTCTACAACTTCTGGGTTCTGACCATTTAGTGCAAGTTCTGCTGCGAGAGTGCCTATCTTTGAATAATCAATATCGTTTCTTCTCGCATGGGCAAATTCAAAACCGGTTGAGACCGTTTTATCTTTTAATAAGGTAGATATGCCCGCATAAATACCCGTTCCCCTGTAACCCAGTTCTACACCATCTGAAGTTACTAATGCAATGCTGCCACCGCCATAACCTACGCCACCACTGGTAATTATTATACGCTCATCCAATTCTTTACTTGCCGTGATAAGCTGGTGGGCGCTTTGTAATCCTTCCTCCACCGTTAGTTCAAGGATTTTGCTATCAAATATAGATTGCATTTCACAAAGAGCATCCTTTTTTATAAATTCAAACTCTAAAGTTTTCCCGAGCTTAGCGGTGCTCAAGGCATTTTTTATGGCTTGTTCAGCATTAGAAGGTGAGGTGCAATATCCAAATCCCAGATGCTTTTCTTTAATTAATCGTATCCCCATGCCAAACTCTGTACCACTCGAGGCAAATTTTACAGTGTCCTTTTCTATGCTGAAATCAGTAGATACAGCCTTGATCATGAATACCTCAGTTTCTGTAGCGCCTAACTTTTCAGCTAACTCGATGAGTTTATGGGCGTCATCTAAGTTAAGGACGATATCCTCCAGGGATCGCTCTTCGGGTGCTGGCGGTGTTCGAGTTCCCGGATTCATTATGATCCACCTACTAGTACTGATTTTATTCTCATAAATGGTCCGCCATCGCCAACCGGAACAAATTGACCTTTACCACAATACCCCGGTTCACCAAACTCACGAGTTTTGGTCATTGCTTCTATATTCTTTAATATCTCCAGCGTCTCCCCGGATAACGAAACATCCTTCAGCGGTGTAGTGATTTTCCCATGCTCGATTAAGAACGCCTCCTGGGCATTAAACTGGAAAGTACCTTTTGCGGTATCAACCTGACCACCCCGTGTACCCTTGGCAAATATTCCAAAATCGATGTCTTCCAATAGTTCTTCGAATGTATGCTGGCCGGGTTCGAGCATAGTATTGCTCATCCTGACAAGTGGTCTTACCTGGTACGATTCCGCCCGTGCACCACCATTTGGTTCAGTATCTAATTTATATGCAGTCTCACGGTTTAAAATATAATTCTTAAGAATACCGGCTTCGATGAGGACTTTACGAGTGCCTAAAATGCCTTCGTCATCCACGGGGAACGAGCCAAAGC
>CBFDAW010000235.1:0-5515 GCA_965602865.1 uncultured Thermoplasmata archaeon | reverse complement strand
GATCCTATATCAGTAAAAATAAATTAGCACCCGCTCCCGAATTTAGAGCAATCTAAGATATCACTCTCTTGTACTCGGGCTCGGGATCCACTTCGTTAGGCTCTGATTATATTCTTTTTTATCAGATGCCTAGTTTAATAATCTTTTTGTTTACTTTGTTTTTATTTCAGTTATTGCTTTTTTAATTTTTTCGAGGAAATGTTTTGCATCTTCTACAATTTCTTTCGCTTCTTCTTCCGTTATAATAATACCCAAACCATAGTCTGCATCTTCTCTTATATCTTTAGCGTCTCTTATTGATTTTCCATAGATATCGTCAATGAAGCCTTCTTTGACATATTCTAATCCAAATTTAGAGATTACACCAATATGTGTTCTGGGATAGATAGCTCTCATTGATAATAATGCCCTCGCCGCATAATACATTGCATAATATGCTCGACTAACAGCATCTTTATAGAAACTACCATTTAATAGATACTCTGCAGAATTTATTTTATCTTTAGCTTCGATTAATAAATCCTCATCATCCGACAAGTACCATACCCTCATTAGTTACATTAAAAATAAACCTGTTCTCTTTCTCTTTCAAAATCTTGAAATCTGCACTCGTCAGGACTTTTAATGATATATATTCCTCCGTTTCCAGAAGGATTTTAAAGGCAATTTCTCCTAATGCCCTAATTCCTTCTAATCTCTTTCCTTTCCATAAAATAAAAATATCTATGTCTGATCCGAGATGCGACTCACCTCTTGCTACCGACCCAAAAAGAATCATTTTCTCGATTTTATTTCTGTACGACGATAAAGCCCTCTTTTTAAAGAGGTTAGCTGTGTTTAAATGATCTTCTGAGAATTTTGGTTTCATAAAATCATCTATCATTTCGTCTATATAAATAGTTTATCCCAAACTTGTTACTACCCATATTAAAATAATTTCATCAAATAAGCTAGATTTGAATGATAACGCCTAATGAATTTCCTACCTTTCTGAATTTTGCCTCAAATACTTTAGTCATAATACATGTTATAAAGTTTTAACCTAGTAAATTCTTTGATTTTATTGCTGGGATGATCCACTCCTACCATGGGCTTGACCCGCTCCTATTCCAGTGAAAACGAATCAGCACCCGCTCCCGAATTTAGAGCAATCTAAGAGATTACTCTGTTATTCTCGGGCTCGGGAGCCACTGCGTTAGGCTCTGTTTAATTTCTGCTTATCAGGCTCTGATTATATTTCGTTGGTTTAGGTTCGTATATATTACTTGCGAGGATCAATTCCCGAGTTATGATCATTGAAAATTAAATCGAAAATAGAAGGTGGACCGGACGGGACTTGAACCCGTGGCCTCCACCATGCCAAGGTGGCGATCTTCCAGCTGATCTACCGGCCCAACAAATTGTCAATGGATAAAAAAATAATACGCTCAATATTGGTTGAATTTCAAATCGAATAATTTAACTGTGTGCTGGTAGTTATTGGCTATTATTGATTTCTCAATTTGGCGGTAGCACCATAGCCGCAATGGGCACAGCGTTTTTTACGTATATGATAAGAATGTCTTCCGCATCGGCGGCATGTAATGTGTGTTTTTTTGGTTCGTTTACCCATGGAGGTGGTTCCCTTGGTCATAACTTTTACCTCTGTTAGACGTTTTTATAAATTGTATCATTGTCGTTATTATATTTAATATCTATTATTTTAAATAATAATTTGAATCAGGGCGATAGATATATGACATTATCACCACGTACTATCGCAGTATCTAACTTACGCGTTATTTCATTCTCCTCGTATTCTTCTACATTCTTCAAAACCAGGTTTAAATGAGGATCAAAGCCGTCCAGGATGCCGCAATATTTTCTATTGAACCTGAGCTCTACTATCACGCGTTTTTTTAGGTTGTTATTTATTATACTAAGTGGTTTAACTCCCGCCATTTGATTATCTCCTTTTAGCCAGATTTAAAAGGTATCGAGCTTTAAATATTATATATATTGTAAGAGATTACCCTAATAAATCGACCAGTACTTAAATTTTTTTAACCGATTGTATTTCATTCGTATATAGATGGAAAAAATAACAGATATTTTTATAAATTCGATTGTTTTTACGGGCTCAGTGGAAGGCTCTATGGGGTAAAAACCACATAGGATATTTCTATTATGACCATTGTTGAGATAGGTGCGGTGTTATGATAGAGAAGGAGATTGAATTAGCAATCATAGGCGGTGGTCCTGCAGGACTTGCTGCAGCAATCGCTGCAAAACAAGCAGGCATCGATGAACTGTTAATCATGGAACGTAACAATACATTGGGCGGAATTCTGAGTCAGTGTATTCACGATGGTTTTGGTCTGGAGATGTTTAATAAGAGTTTAACGGGACCTGAATACATGGAGAAGTATATTTCCGAAGTGCAACGATTGGGAATACCTTATCTACTGAACAGCATGGTGACGGACCTTACTTCAAAAAAAGAATTAATAGTCATCAATGGCGAAGGTGTTCAAAGGTTAAATGCAAAAGCAGTGATACTTGCCATGGGCTGTCGCGAGCAGACCCGAGAGGGTATTGGAATCCCGGGTACACGACCGGCGGGAATATTTACTGCAGGGGCAGCTCAATACTTTGTTAATGTCAAGAATTATCTAGTAGGTACAAAAGCAGTGATTTTGGGCTCGGGTGATATAGGTTTGATTATGGCACGACGGCTGACCTTGGAAGGTGCAAAGGTACTTGCAGTGGTGGAAAAGCTTCCGTACCCCAGCGGATTGCCGAGAAATGTTAGCCAATGCTTAGAAGACTACGAGATACCTTTAATGTTATCACATACTATTATTGACATAAAGGGTGAGAAGCGGATAACCGGAGTCAGGATCGCACGCGTGGATCATAGGTTTTCACCGATACCGAAAACAGAAATTGATATAGATTGTGATACATTAATACTCTCAGTGGGTTTGATCCCGGAAAACGAATTAAGTCGAAGGGCAGGGATCGCTTTAGACCCAACCTCCGGCGGGCCAATAGTTGACAATCAATTACATACTACAGTACCTGGCATCTTCGCCGCCGGTAATGTCTTACATGTCCATGATATCGTGGATTGGGTCTCGACAGAAGCAGTAGAAGCTGGTAAAAATGCAGCTCAATACATAAAAGAGTTAAATAATAATGCTGCGGATAAACAGCAGCAGGGACTAATAAAAATAAAGCCAGGGGATGGAATTAAACACATACTGCCACAATTGATTAAACCAAATCATGATATTACATTGTATCTCCGCGTTAAAGAACCGGGAAAAAACATATATCTAGAACTCCACCGAGACGGTGAATGTATAAAAAGAGTTAAGGAGCGCATGGTGCACCCGGCGATCATGATTAGGCTCGACCTGGAAAAGGACGAGATACCACAAGGTAAGGAATTAACCATCGAACTGGGAGAGAAATAAACAAAAAAGGCGTTAAAGTGGGTATATGGTGACTAAGAAGAAAAAAATCAGCTGTATCATTTGTCCAGTGAGCTGTGTTATTGATTTAGAATACACAAATAAACAGATCAAGAGCCTCAAAGGACATCAATGTAAAAAGGGTAAGGTATATGCTGAAGAGGAATTGTACCACCCGACACGTACCCTTACAACCACGGTGAAGGTTAACCATGGCATTCAACCGTTGGTAAGTGTGAGAACCGATAAACCAATACCCAAAAAGCTTATATTCTCGATTATGGAGGAGATAATGCAATTAACAGTTGATGCACCGGTGAAATTAGGGGATACGATAATTGAAAATATTAAGAATACTGGCGCAAATATAGTTGCAACCAAAAATGTAAATTCAGAGCACGGTAGTTGTTAAATGTATCAATATACACTCAGATTTAGGGTTTGAGGTTCATAGCCAGGAATTAATAAGCTACCTTAATACTTAAAATCAATGAATGCTTACAGTTTATTAATATTCTAAGGTGATCGCACATGGAAATTGACATACCGTATGGTCAGGAATTAGTAAAAGTCACGGTACCGGATGATAACGTGCTCGGCGTGATCGCACCGAAAGAGGTCGCTATTCGTGATGAGCGGACAACGATATATGATGCTTTATCCAACCCGATTAATAGTAAGCCATTTTCCGAGTTTATTGCCGATGCGAAGGATATATTGTTCATCGTAAATGATGCGACACGCCCGACTCCAACTGCAAAGCTTCTGGATATATTATTTGACGATATTAAGGACTTGAATTCGAAGTTCATAGTAGCCACGGGTACGCACCGTGCACCCACCGAGGATGAACTCCGGTTCATATTCGGCGCGCATTTGGACGCTCTTCGAGATCGAATCGTCATCCACGATGCTAAAAAGGAAGAAGACATGGTCTATTTAGATACGACGAAAAATGGTACCGAGTTCTATATAAATCGGCTGGCAATGGATGCGGATAAGATCGTGGTTATTGGCAGTATTGAACCGCATTATTTCAGTGGATATACCGGTGGTCGTAAAGGTTTTTTACCGGGGCTTGCGGCGTACAAGACCGTCGAACAGAACCATAAACTTGCCCTTCGGCCGGAAGCGAAGACACTGGCGTTAGCCGGTAACCCGGTGCATGAGGACATGGAAGAGGCGATTAAAAAGTTATCGGGAAGGGAGATCTTCTGCATTAATACCGTTTTAGATAATAACCATAATATATATACGGTGACCGCCGGTGATTTAATAGGATCATTTTATGCCGCTATAGAAAAAGCAAAGGATGTGTTTTGCGTAAAGATCCAAAATAAGGCAAATATTGTAGTAACGGTTGCGCCGTACCCCATGGATATAGATCTGTATCAATCTCAAAAATCCCTCGATAACGGTAAGCTAGCACTTCAGGACGGCGGGATACTCATCTTAGTGTCAAAATGCCGCACGGGTGTGGGACCGGATTCATTTGTTAAGCTAATGTCTAGCTCCGCCACACCGCAGGGTACCTTGGACTTTATTGAACAGGAGTACAAGTTAGGCTATCATAAAGCGGCAAAGCTTGCAGAGATCGCGTTATGGGCAAAGATGTGGGCGGTAACCGAGCTCGAGGATGAAATTCTACGAAATATATTCATGACGCCATACCATGATATACAAAAAGCTCTTGATGACGCTATTGCCAAAATGGGTGAAAAAGCCAAGATATTATTCATGTTGAATGGTGCAATTACCGTGCCAATATTGGAAAAATTTTAGGGTCTCTCAAGTCCATTGAACTTAATAGGGAATTCCATTTTCACCATCAGTCAGTAGACTGGTGGAATTCTCTATTTAAAAATTAATAGAAGCTTCGCTGAACCGAAATGAAAACTAGTACAATAACCTAAAAAACTTAGGTGTATTAGGAAGAGTCGTTTTCAGGTTATAAAAAATTATAACTCCAGGATTTTATCGGCGATAAATTTTTTAATATCTTCCTCATCTGGGATGGTCAATGATTTTTTAAATCTTTCAGTCTCATCAGGTAGATAATA
>CBFDAW010000234.1:0-5517 GCA_965602865.1 uncultured Thermoplasmata archaeon | reverse complement strand
TTTTTCAAGGACGGATTTGTGCTTCTGGACGAAAGGCAGCGATGCTGCGGAAGACATATAACGGACGACTTAAGACAGATAACGGCCGGTTATTTTTTATTAAATCTTGATGATAAAGAGGATAATGATACTGAAACCAACAATGAATTATCAATTGAAACAGATATTGTTGATAAAGGTAATTATTGGCAAATTAAAATTATTGAAGTTAGCGGTGGGAAATTGAATTTAAATGATGTTAAATTTATGATTGTACCAAAAGAGATAGGAATTTCAGTCTGTAGCACGAAAATAACTAATACAAACCCAGAATCAATAGTATTCAATGATTCGATAGGCTATCCGATTCCTGGAAAAATTGGTTTTGTCTATGAAAATGAGACAACTGGTGATGGTGAGATAGTAGATACAGATTCTGTTTCAAATCCGGAAATTTGGGAAGGTTGTTATATTGCATATATTGATTCACAAAGTGATAATTTGGTAAATGCCGAGGATCATATTTGGCTCTTCAAAGATATTAATGATGACGGTATTAATTATAATGTTTGATAGGGAAGTTAATATTATATCAAAAGAGATTCTATTTTAATTTATGAACTAATATCTAATGAAAATAATGGATTATCAGTAAGAAACTCGTTGGCGGACGCGCTATTGTTCTCGACTTTCGGGACCGACCCTGACGCGATTCATCTACGGTTCTTCGTATATTCGACTCTCATCAGCAGTTAACTTTTTCGCACCGCCAGGTGGCATCTCCTTTGCCATGTAGTAGAAGTTATTATCTATTTTGATTCTTGTTCTGATCACCTTTTTTTCAGTAACCAGATCCTCTAGCGCCCACTCAACTTTTCTCTTAATATCCGATGGTACGGTATCAGTTTGTGTTAAACCTTTGGCAATTTCTACCAACTCGAAGGCGGGTGTGGACGATTCTCTATTTTCGTTAAGAAATTCAAAAACCCTATTTTTCCAGCTATCGTCTTCATATTCATAGAATTCATTTTCACTTATTGGCATCTAATTCCCCTTGCACCTAATTTATTTCAAGTATAAAATAATTTTTGATTAGGATCTTCTTGGGACAGAATATTGTAAGATACATAATAAATTATTTCTTACAACATACTGGCCGGTTAATTTTAAACCTACTGGAAGGTTATAATCTAAAAATTAACCTTATAAATTTGTAATAGATACTTGATTTTGGATTTTGGGCTTTGGATTTATAGTCTGCCTAGTTTAAGCTTACTAGTAGCCAGCTAAACCCGGGAAATCTAGCGTAGTCCTTTGAAAATAGATACCCTAGAAATTTAAATTTTTATATCACCTTTCGGGATCGGGTGTTGATTCATTTTTACGGATATAGGCTCGGGCTCTGATATACATTTGTTTGATCAGGATCGGGGATTAACAGCTATAATTACGTATCCACGAACCTAAACCAATGACATATAATCAGAGCCTGACAAGCGGATTTTAAACAGAGCCTAACGCAGTGGTGGAATTCTCTTTTTAAATCATAGTAATAGTCATAATAACTCCACGAATCCAAAACATACTGCAACCGCCGCCACCTGTGTGGTGAAATTATCTATCCCATGCGGCGAGACTGCCTCGATGAGTGACGTGATCATTCCCGTCCCGACCGCCGCACCGAGCACGAGCCACCAAGATACACCGCCGATGAGGATAAGTGCAACTGCGGTACCTATTACAGACATGGTCAGGATCGCCAACGACCCCTCCAACGAGCGCGAACATGGTACCTTCCTCAGGCTCGGTACTTTATATTTATGTCTGCCGAAGCGCACGCCCACGGGTTCGCCGATGGCATCACCCCAGCCAGCGACGAGATACCCTACTAATGCAATTTCCGCAAAAAGATAATTGTTTAGAATCCCACCAATAGCGGTGGAGATAAATGGAACACCGATGTAGAACCTCCGATGCGGTTTATCCTGTTCTCGGCCGAGCCCTTCAAAAAGTAAATTCCCCTCTCCTAGATAGATTACATAGATTATAATTAATGCAGTAATCCCACCGTATAGCAATACTGCTTTGAAGCCGTATAAATATCCGAATATGCCCGCTGTTGTAAAGACTAAAATATGGAACAATTTACGAGTATAATTAGTTTTAATCCTGGATGATATTTTTAAGAACCCCGCGATTTCGAGGAACAAAAATATTAATACAATAGATAGTGGGGCGATAATTGCAATGACGTAGGGTTCAGGGAAGATTACATTTAGAACTTCGAACATTGATTAAAAGTAATACATGCTATTATTTAGGTGTTAGTTCTATTAAAGACTTTGATTGTGATTAAATATTAATCGACCACTTGAACATTATGACGATTATAATCGTTTGGAGGACCGCTATGCAGTTTTAACAAAATTCATCGCTGGTGTGAGGGTGTGAGGGCTCGTTTGGTTCTTCCACCACTCCCTCCCGCCAATGATTACCTACACAAATAAATCGTAACGGTCTCACCAACGATTTTTATTATATCAATATCGTAGTGGTCCCACTCTCGACTCATATGATTGCGCTAGAAATCGGAGAAAAGGATTTTTTAAATTAAAATAATTCTATTTAAATAGAAGATAATTTATATCCAACTTGGCAAGACCAAAGTGGTGATGTAATGAACAAAAAACAATGCAGCCAATTATTCAGAATATCACAAATTTTGATTTCAATTCTATTAATATTTCTTCTTATTGCGGGTATAGCCTCAGCAGATTCGGGTAATAATGATGATTCGGGGTTAGGGTGGATTTTATTTTACATTACATTAATAATTCTAATTGTAATTGTAATTCTCTGGATAATTACCTATGTAATAATGCGTGGCGCCATTAAACGAATAGAATCAGATCGAAACAAACTTAGGCGGTATGAATCGCGTAAGGATTTCGATAAAGACCGAAGATCTCGTGAAGAAGACCGCGATGCCCATCGTAGAAAGCGCACCCCGACCGGTAATTGTCTCGTGTGTAACCGTAAGTTCATCCCTGGTGCTGATGCTTACCAATGTGAGTGCGGTAGATTCATACATGTCCACTGCCTATCCGAAATGACCTTATGTCCAAATTGTGGGCGCGAGATTGAAGATGATTATGGTGTCGTTCGGGTGGAGGGCGGAGGCGGGGCTGGTGCCGGTGCCAGCGGGGATAGAATAACACGTAAGAAAATCAATAGACTAATGAAGGCAAAATTCTGTCCAGTGTGCAATAAAATTATAAAAGCAGGTGACTCCGGGATGCAGTGTGACTGTGGAGCGGTATTTCATATCAAGTGCTCGGATAAAACCAGAAAATGTCCAAAATGTGGGATGTAATGCTCATTTAACCCATCATATTATTCTACATTCTGGTTTATTCAGAAGATTCCGTTACGCATTCTTGGCTATCACTGAAGTGTTTTCGAATGTAGTGCTCTATTAGCTTCTTAACCTCGGGGATACAATTTTTATCCTGTATGCCTACCTTAGTCCTCTCTTGGACATCTTCAAAAGTTTTTGCACCATCCAAGACAGCTTCTTCGATATCTTTGTTGGTTATCTTGAGAATTTTATCAATTACCCTAATATTTTCTTCCACTACCCGCTCATCCTGTCCACTCTTGATAAAATAATCATTAATAGCTGCCCGAAGTGCTTTATCACTGAGAACACTGCAATGGATCTTTCGAGTTGGTAGGTTGCCTAAGCGTTGTATTATATCCTTTGGTGTAATCTTCATTGCCAAATCCAGCTTCATGCCATCGTTCTCCGTGACCATTACAGATAGTATTGATGATGATGCAATTGCACTGGCACAGCCAAAGGTCTGCCACTTACATTCTTTAATTGCATCATTATCTTTATCAACCTTAATCCAGACCTTCATGACATCGCCGCATGCCGGTGAACCTACGGTACCAACACCATCGCCTTGATATTCCTCAGCTTCCTCGGCAGAGGTTAAAATATTTCGTGGGTTGAAGAAATGTTCTTTAACATTCTCTGTATAGAACCATTCCTCGCCACCTTTCCCTACTACCTCTGGTTCATTTTCAACATCGTTTTTCGACGCTTCGGTCATATAATATCTCCGCTTTTTTTAAATGTACTGGACTCATGCTGCGTAATCGTTCGACAATGCCCGGTAATTTCTCTAATAAAAAATCAATATCCTCTTTTGTGGTCCGTTTACCTAAACTGAACCTGATCGCCCCATGCGATGCCTCATATGGTAATCCTAAAGCGAGTATTACATGACTGGGTTTCAGACTTTGGCTAGTGCAGGCCGAACCGCTACTAATAAATATCCCCTCACGGTCGAGCATAAGCGCCATTGCTTCTCCTTCGACATTCAAAAATGAAATATTAGCATTATTCGGTAACCGTTTAGTAGGATGACCATTTAAGAAAGTCTCAGGAATGTTCTCTAAAATTGTATTTATTAAATACTCACGTAATTCGGTCAGCCTTTTACTTTCCACATCGCGCTCATTTTGGCTGAGCTCCAGCGCCTTCGCCAAACCTACTAAACCCGGAATATTCTCCGTTCCTGCGCGCAGACCAAACTCATGACCGCCGCCGTGTATCCATGCTTCGACCTCCACACCAGTGCGTTTATATAATAATCCGGTGCCTTTCATACCATAAATCTTGCTCCCGTTAAGTGTCATCATATCCACGCCGAGTTTCTGTACATCTATATCCAACAGTCCACCTGCTTGGCATGCATCGGTATGGAAGAGCACGTTATGTTTTTGTGCAATCTCTGCGATCTCTTTGATTGGCTGTATAGTACCAATTTCGTTATTCGCATACATAATTGAAATTAAAATAGTATCCTTTCGGATAGCGTCTTCAAGATCGGTTAATGAAATGATACCGTATCTATCAACATCTAGATATGTAACCTCGAAGTCATGCGTTTTCTCGAGCCAATTCAGGGAGTGAAGTACTGCATGGTGTTCAGTCTTTTCCGTGATAATATGTTTACGTTGGTTCATATGTGCATATGCAGTCCCTTTAATAGCTAGATTACACGATTCCGTGCCGGAGCCGGTAAAGATGATCTCAGCGGGTTTGCAGTTCATGCATTTTGCAATTGTTTTCCGTGCGGAATCTAAGGCGGCTTTAGCGTCCAACCCGGCAGAATGAAAACTACTGGGATTGCCGAATATTTCTTCGAAATAAGGTTTCATTGCCTCCATTACTTCAGGCCGCATATAAGTAGTGGATGAGTGGTCTAAATATATCTTTTTTATATTATTCCCCCAAGAGGAGATATCTCGTTGTGATATTTGAGAAATCGTTTTATGAATTTAGTATCTTTTATTATTAATTAAATTTAGGTTGTTTAAGTTAATATGTTAAAGTTCATTGTTATATTAAAGTTATTGATGTAAGTAATTTTTAGCTATAAATAAATTCTTTCATAACCCAAATATATACGAGTATTACCGCCATTGACCATTGAAAACCCTTAATCTGCATCTGTTTTCACATTT
>CBFDAW010000233.1:0-5519 GCA_965602865.1 uncultured Thermoplasmata archaeon | reverse complement strand
GATAAACTGTACTTTAGAAAGATGATTATAGCGTATTTAAAAGGATAAGATAGAATGAACAAGTTAAAAGAAACAAGTAAACAAAGAAAGGAAAGAATAAAGTTAAGTGGTACATTAACAACTAAAGTAATTCCAGATAAAACATATTATGATGTGGGTGAGCTTGCGAACATAGAAGTGATCTATACAGGAGGTAATTCTGTCACAAAATGGGTCTATTATGATGTGCTTTCACGCGGTTTTATTGTCAAAACCGGTCATGAAAAACTTGAGGATAATAAGGTTAGTTTTTCGATCCCGATCACGTCGGACATGGCGCCACTGGCCGAGATCAGGGTCTATAAAACGCAAAAGGACTTGAATGTGGTAAACGATATTGCACTCTTTGGTATAGGAACCACGGAGACTGACATCAATGTCAGCATAGAGATCGATAAGGAGCTGTATACACCAAATGATGATATTACATTCCAATTCACGGTCACCGATTCCGGCGACCCCGTCCAAGCTGCGCTCGGATTGGCATTCGTTGACCAATCGGTATTCGAGATCCATGAGCGATTCTCAGGATTTGAAAAGATTATCCACGATCTTGAATCGGAATTTATTACACCTCAATATCAGATCTGTAATTATGTATATTCACCCGATTCGCCGTTGGGTGAGATCCCGGACAAGAGTAGCAGTATAGTGTCGCAAGAGGAGCTTTCGGTCACTGGGAAGAACTCGATGTTTGTAGTAACCGGGACGAGCCATTATGATTATTCACTTCAGTTGGAAAATTATTATGTGACCTATTTCTGGCACATACTATTTTTCTTGGGTTTAGTTGGCTTTATAGCATTATTTGTTCTTGCACTGAAATATCGAAAAGCTGCGGCTATTGTTGTTGTGTTATTATTCTTGTTACCATTGATAACAATCGTACTTGCTGGTGTATTATATGTCTGGGTCTCCGGGTTCGGCACCGGTGGTGATAGCGGCCTGAGTTCGGGTGGCATGCAAGATGCGGATTCCTGGCGGCGCGACGGCGATGAATGGGATGAGCTGAATGCACCACCTAAAGATGCTAAAAAGAAAGGGTCAGGAGGTGAAGATTCTACAGCACTGAGTTATGGTGGTCCCAGGATCTCTGACATCGACCTGCCCAGCCTGCCGGGTGACGACGAGCCCGGGGCGACCGGTGATGATACAACAGGTATGACCAAACCAGTCCAGGTCAGGCAGTATTTCCCCGAGACTTGGTATTGGAACCCGTCATTGATCACCGATGAGAACGGCAAAGCATCATTATCCTTGGCCACGCCGGATACTATGACCACCTGGAATGTTGAGGCGGTAGCTTCCACTAAGGATGCGCGCTTCGGCCTGGGAACAAAGAATGTGACGGTTTTCAAAGGATTCTTCATCGAACCTGATATACCCGTATCCGTGGTCAGGAACGATGAATTCCCGCTCAAGATCCTAATTTATAACTATGCAAACCTAACAAGAGATGTCACAGTGACATTACACCAGGCTAACTGGTATGAGCTATTATCCGATTCGAATATAGCTAATATCCGGGTGAACGCGAGCAGTGTCTCGAGCGTGGATTTCCGTATAAGTGCTAAAGAGGTTGGGATATTCAATATCACAGTGGACGGCGATAACGGAAAGATCGTTGACAGGGTAGCGAAAGAGATGCAAATAGTACCTGACGGTAAACCGGTCGTGGAACTCGTCAACGGTGGCTTGGATAATAACCAGACAGTGAATGCAACCATTACGTTATTAGATGATAGGATCCCAAACAGCACGAACGCGTATGTGAAGCTCCAAGGTGGTTTAGAAGCGGTGACACTGGACGGTGCGGAGAGCTATATTCATTTTGTCTCAGGGTGCGGCGAGCAGTCCACATCAAAGTTATCGTTAACCGTGAGCGCATATAAGAATGCGATTAAGGGTTCGTACACGGACGAACAGTTATTTGAATGGGAGAACAAGGTTGCCCAGGGAATCGAGCATGAATTACTGTATTTGACTGATGTCCCATCATGCAACGGAAAAGCTATCGCATGGCACACTGGCCAGAGCCCAGATATTTGGTTAACCGCATGGGCTATATTTGTTTTCAAAGATCTAAGTGATGTTGGATTCGATGTCGATGAAGATATAATCCCCGGTATGCAGAATTATTTGATCTCCGAACAACAAAGTGATGGTAGCTATATATTCCCGGATGCAGGACATTGGTCAATTAATTCAAAATTACAAAGTGAACAACTGGTCTCAACAGCGTACATCACCAGAGCTTTACTTTACAGTGGATATGATAAAACTAGTTCAGATATAACAAATTCGATAAATTACATTGAGGAACATACTAAACTGGACGACGATCCATATACGATCGCTCTTGTACTTTTATCCTTGGAAATGGCTGATGGAAATAATGATATTCGAAAAAGTCTCGCTAGTATGCTTGTTGAATTAAGACATGAAGATAAAGATGAAGGAACCGTTGCGTGGGCGTGGACAAGTGCTGAAGAACATAATTACGACCACCGGCACGGTGGTGCTACAATAATCGAGACAACAGGTTATTCTGTAATGGCGTTGAATAACCACGGGGGATATTCCCATGTGGTCCGTAAAGCGGTGAAATATCTACTGACGCGCCGGTCAGGCGGGTGCTATGGTACTACCCATGATACCGCAGTGGCATTCCAGGCGTTGAATACCATTGATGAAATTAGTATTGATAATCTAATGGTCACAGTTTATTCAGGAAACGAAGAGATCGAATCTATTCGATTTACTGACTATAATAAAGATATCACTTATTTGATCGATCTAAGACCATACATTGATCCAGACCAGAATAAATTGGAAATCACTCTTGAAAGTACCGGTAATGGTAGTATTTTATATCAGGTTTATTCTGAGCAATATTTGCCCTGGGATGAAAACGAGTTAAATATTCCTCCTGAACTGGAGCTTAAAGTCGATTATGATACTACAACCATAAAAGTAAACGATAAGATCACTGCCGAGGTTTCTATAAAATATAATGGCAGTACCAGTATGCTGAAGATGGTGTTAATTGACCTTCGCGCACCAGTTGGTTTCTCGTTTTTTGAAAATGATTTCAGCAAACTATTAGAGCAAAAAATAATCAGCAACTATGAGATCAGGGGTCGTCAGGCGCTCGTGTACCTTGATAATGTTATAAAGGGCAACAATATCACTTTTAATTATTCATTATTAGCGAATAATCCAATAAAAGGTACCATCCAGGGTGTGCATGCGTATGATATGTATGATCCCAATATCGATACAGAGTTGGCGCCTGTGGAGATAGAATCATATATTTAAAAGAATTACGGTTGAATTACACTTAATGGATTCGGGATATAACAATTAAATTCTCCTCATCCCTCACATATCACCTAATATTCATCATTCCGCATACCTCATACCTCATTCCAATATAATTAATTTCCCAAATCTCGGACGTTACGCAATAAGATCGTATTACAGGTGTTCCAATCACTTTATATTCAATTGGAAATATATGTATAAAAAACATTAATCCAATAAATTAAACTTAGAATAATACTCAATTAGGGTAATAGAACAGGGGTTGTAATGAAAAGGGTCACCGTGAAGGATAAGATACTTTTACATCTTCAGCAATTTAAAGATATAGAACAAAGATATGACAATCCTTTTGAATTGACCCAGGATGGTATCGCACATTCCGTAGGGATCAGTAGAAGTCATGTAGCTTTGAATATCGTAACACTAAAAAAAAAGAATTATATTAAAGAACACCTAGCGCAAGTAATTGGAGCTGCTAGACAAAGAAAAGTATATTTCTTAACACGGACCGGGTTAGAATATGTCAATGAATTAAGGGAATCCCTTTTTAGAAGAACAGTAATGTTCAGGGACATCGAAGGTAACATTTCCGAGATAAAGATGTGGGACCTGGTGGCTTATTTATATCCTTTTTCTGAAAAATATATCACTATCCTGGAAATCATCAAACATTTATCAGAAGATGACATCTTTGATTCAAAATCATATCTGGAAAAGGTTAAAAAAGAAAAGAAAGAAGTCATAAAAGAAACCCACAAAGATGGTGAAGCTCAGGTTAAAACCATAACATCAAAAAAAAGTACAACTACAACAACACAATTTCAAGGTCCAAAAATTAATTCCCATCAAATTGATCAAGCCACTCAAAGCGCATATCCCTTTCCCTCACACTATCAATATCTATATCACTCTCAATATCAAGTGCCTATACCTGGTCCGGCAAATTATTCAAACCCATATTTGAATCGGTATCCTCCATTATATCCTATGCAAATACCGTTTACATACAGGCAACACTTGAATTATTATTTTTATGGATTAAGGATACCCACCAACGAACAGAGAAAACGCCATGCTATCGGTGAGTTATCAGCTTTATTTGCCTTAGGAGTCTGTTTTAGTTTCTTTGGTCTTATGTTCGCTGTAGCTGGTGATAGAGCCGAGGCATGCGTTGGTGGGTTTGGATTAATATTTTTTGGACTAATTTTTAGTCTCATCGGATTTTTTACGGGATATAGAAGAATTGCCTTTATTGGTACTGAAGGTCGAAGAATATTATTAGGTATGGGAATGTTCAATGTCACAGTATTTATCATATTCATAGAGGCTGTATTTTTCAATTTTACTCAATATTTAGATATGGATATTATTGGACCAATCATATTAGTAATACTGTCCTTTTTTGGTGTAATCATTTTTGGCAAACCCATTAAAACGAAATATCGAGGTGAAATTGCTATTGAACTCGGTATCTTTTCATTCTTATTCGGTATCCTGTCGTATTTCTTATTTCCCAAATCAACTATTTCAAATCCGTTTATTTATTCACCATTCTGGATATTATTTGGTGCTATATCCATAATAATTGGTTTTGAATTGTTAGAAGAAAAGGATAAAAAGGGATTGATAAACTTCATGAAATATTCCTGTGTGGGTGCCGGAGCATTTCTATTATTGCTAACTTTCAGCCGTCTTATTGCTGGTGAGTATTCTGTTGAACCACAAATAATCAATTATTTCACCGATGGTTGCTGGATGATAATAGGTGGTTATCTTATTTGTTCTAGATTTGTTGAAGAATCATACTCTATGAAAATGCTCGATTCAATTAAGATCTCTTTACCTATTGGCATTGGATTATTATTTGTTTTATTTGGATTTTTTCTTTTTTTCCTAAATAAATTATTCGAAGGTTTTATTGAAATAGCTCTTGGAGTCGTGATATTAAGATATTATTTCTTTAAAGATATTCATTCAAGCCATATGAAAGAATCGTTATTGAAGTTTGGTTTTCTCTTCTTAGTTATTTTTACAGAGTGCTTAACTTTTTATTTAGTATTATTTGGTTGACCATTTTTTTTCAAATATCCCTCACTATCCCAAAACGTGTGCGGAACATTTAATGTTGTTTTTCAAACAGTGGCCATTCCCGATTC
>CBFDAW010000232.1:0-5525 GCA_965602865.1 uncultured Thermoplasmata archaeon | reverse complement strand
CCACGAACAATGATCGCGAATATTTGCCATTTCAACCAGATATGGATTCAGCCCGGCTTCGTGAATAGTATTTTGGAATAACGGTTCATGTGTTCGCGGTGTACAGGAAGCAACAACGATACGGTTCAAATTGTGCGTTTTAATCATCGCCTTGATCTTTTCCTGTGTGGCGTGAGAGCAGGTGAATAAATTATATTCTGAATGGATAACATTTGGTAAAGTTTTTGCATATTCTACAGCCGCGGGTACATCCACTACACCACCAATATTGATTCCACAGAGGCAGACAAAAACTCCAATTCGTGGTTCGGAACCGGATACATCACGCTCTGGTGGATAGTCTTTACTTTCAATCAATTTCCAGCGGCCGTCCTTAATCAAACTTGCAGCTTTAGCAGCTGCACCGGAGGCTTGAGTTACGGAATCGGGGATATCCTTTGGACCTGTGAATACGCCACTTGCGAAAATACCGGGACGATTTGTTTCCATTGGCGTAAATATTTTGGTATCTGAGAAATTGAAATCATTCAAATTGATCCCGAATTTTTCCGAAAGCTCCTTTGCGTCCTCAGGGGCTTCCATGCTGACGGATAACACCACCATTTCAAACTCAGCATTTTTTAGATCACCTTCTTCGATATAGCTAAGTAATAGATTCTTGGATTCAGGATCTTCTTCGAGGTCGGCAATTCGATTGTTACGGATAATTTTAATATCATATTCTTTTTCCGCCCGGATATAATAATCATCAAATTCTTTTCCAAATGCACGTATGTCCATTGAAAAAATTGAAGTTTTAAGTCCCGGTGTTTGTTCCTGGGCAATTAACGCCTCTTTGATTGTAAACATACAGCAAACAGATGAACAATATGTGTTCCCCGTATTTTTATCTCGGCAACCAATACATTGTATGAATGCAATATTTTTAGGAATATTACCATCGGATGGTCGTAGGATCATGCCGCCATAAGGTCCGGTCACGCTTAACATTCGCTCAAATTCCAAGGATGAGACTACATTATCGTATACACCATAGCCAAATTCGCGTTTTTTTACTAAATCAAATTCTTTAAACCCCGGTGATAGAATAATTGCCCCTACTTGTAGTTCTATGATTTCTGGTTCTTGATCATACAAAATAGCCCCGGCGCGACAATATCGCTCACAATTTCCACAACCTATACAATTATCCTTATCGATTTTAAAAATCAATGGCACAGCTTGTGGATACTGAACATAGATCGCCTTTCGGAGTTTTAATCCTTTATTATATTCATCAGGCACTTCTACGGGACATTTCTGTGTGCATATGCCACAACCAGTACATTTAGTTTCATCAACATAGCGGTTCTTTTTCAATAATGTAACTTTAAAGTTTCCAGCTTCACCTTCCACACCGTTAATTTGTGTATTAGTGATAAGTTTAATATTTCGGTTCCTACCCGTTGATACTAGCTTGGGCGCCATGATACACATGGCACAATCATTAGTGGGAAATGTTTTTTCCAATTGTGCCATTGCACCGCCTAAATTTGGTGATTTATCCACAAGATAAACCATAAATCCACTATCTGCCAAGTCAAGAGCCGATTGCATTCCCGAGATTCCACCGCCGACAACTAGCACTGCACCAATTGCTTTGCCTATCTCAGCTTTGACTTTCTCTGTTTGATTGGTTGATGCCACACTTGCCTCCGCCATTTAATCACCACCCACGGCTTGGCGGGTAAATGCAGGTATTTTTTCAAATTCTTCATGTTCCTTGGAAATGTAATAAGGAGTAACGCCTTCAACATGAGCCACCTTGATTAATTCACGATCCTTCAAGGTCACAATATTTTTTAAAACCAATTTTGGTGATACCTTAATTCTCTTAGCTAAATTACTAACCGATAACGGTTTCTCACGAGCAAAATAGATAATACTACCTCGGATATATTCATCATCAATTGCGGTATTTACTAGTTTCTCGTAATCTTTCAGCACGAGTTTTTCATTATACACATTATGGTCACCCACCAGGCTAACGCCTTTTCCGATCAAAACACGGAGTCTAAAATCCTCAAGTACATTACGAATAATAAATAGATTTTCCAAAATTTTCAGCTTAGGCTCATCGCCGCTAACAGGCGATGGCCCCAAACCCGTGATCAGATCGGAAACTTCTGTCATGGTATCCGCAAATAATTGGCCTTCTGATGCGGATATCCATTTTAGTTGTAACCGTTCCGGATTCAAACCTGTTTTAGCTAAGATTTTTTTAGTTATCATGTACCGTTTCTCGGTATAATAGTTACCTTTTACATAGTGACAATCACCAATGTGGCAGCCACCAATAAATACACCATCGACGCCCTGGATAAACATCTCAATTACAATTGAAGGGTCGAGACGGCCCGAGCACATAATACGGATTACATGAATGTTTGGTGGGTACTGAAATCTCGACACGCCGGCGAGATCCGCACCTGCATAACTACACCAATTACATAAAAACCCAATTATTTTCGGTTGAAATGAGCCCTGGTCTTTTGAATTATTTATGTCTTCCATTTTCCTACCTCATTATTCAGTTGAATTGTTTGACTTTTTCACTACCATAGAATCTTTAATATCATAACCGGATAGTAATCCCCTAACACAGATCGGAAAATTACATGTATTATTTCTCCTGCGTTCACAATAATGACAGCGAAGTGTAATCAATAATTCACGCACCACCCATTCTTTTGTCTCCTTGTCAATATCTTGTAATCCCAGTTTTGCCAGGTCGATCCCCAAAGTTTGAAGCTCCTTCCAGGCGGGTAGAGTGGATGTATGCTTGCGTGATTTCCAATCATCACGTAAAGACCGGATTTTCTTCTTTTCCTCTTCAGTTAATTCAATTTTGCTGTGAGTATTTTCTTCTGTACTTTCATCGCTCACGATAATTCCTCCTCACGAATCAAAGCAATTCCTTGATAAATCAGCTGCTCGTTTAGGAAATGATTCATCGAAATTGCCAACTCAGGACAGCTGGCGGCACACGACCCACAGCCTTTACATAATACTTCTGTGGTAGACGCTTTCATCTTCTCCAAATCAACTCTGATCGCGCCAAACGGACACACTAACTCACATGTTCCACAACCTGTACATTTATCCACATCTACAAAGGAGGTAATGGGTTCGGAAATCGCTTTTCCTTTTGATAATGGAATGTTCATCTTTATAGAGCTCCCGGCACCTTGCGCTAATGACTCGACAATATTTTTCGGGCTTTGCAGACAACCCGCCAGGTAAATACCATCGGTATTGGTTTCCACAGGAGCCAATTTAATATGTTTCTCCATACAAAAACCGGAACTACATTGTGGGACTTTCAACAATTTCAAAAGCTCTGGCGTATCCGGGTAGCGTGCCACCATACCTAAAGCGAGAATTACAGTATCAACTTGAAATCTCAACAATTGTCCCAGGAGTACATCATAGACTTCAACTTCCGCGCGACCATTCAAATCCTTAACTTTAGGTTTTCGATCAAATGAATATTTTATGAACTGTACACCGGCTCTACATGCATCCCTGTATAACTCCTCACCGCCTTCACTATAGGTTCGAATATCTACATATAAAACTGTAACATGTATTCCCAGTTTCCGAAGTTGAAGTGCCTGTTTCATGGTGGTGTGGCAGCAATACCTGGAACAATCACCAATACTTTCACGTTCAGCACCAGTACGCTCGTTTAGTGGTTTAGAAAACCGATCTCGAGAACCTACACATAGAATAAACACTACACTCTTAGGTTTGCGAGCGTTTATAATAAATTCACCATTTGTCGGGCCATCTGGGTGTAACAACCGTTCCAAACCAAGGTTGCTAATCACGGAAAGCCGATCCATATTTGACGGGTCATCATTATAACAATATTCACCATCAGGCTTATACATATCCGCCCCGATTGCCAGTGTAATTGTGCCTACCTTAATTTTAATTTCCTCGTCCTGTGGGTTCTCAAGCTGCTCCTTGATTATTGCCCCGGGTTCACAAACTTTTATGCATTCACCACATCGTGTGCAATCTTGAAACGCTATATTAAACGCATTTGGCCAACCATTAGGATATTCATAAATGGCTTTGCGCGTGGCCAGCTTACAATCAAATATAAACGGAGATTCTGTAGGACATACTTCAACACACTTACCACAGGACGTACATTTTTCTGTATCTACCCCACGGGGACGTTTTGTAATAGTAACTTCAAAATTACCTATGAACCCGTCAACCTTTGTTACCGTAGCTTTTGTTATTACATTCACATTATGCTCTTTAAGTAGTTGGTATTTCTCGTTAAGTATATCAGATGCTTGCGCGTTTTCGGGGAATATCTCTCCTAATTGAGCAGCGTGTCCGCCTAAAAAGCCCATTTTTTCAACTAATGTGACCTGAAAACCTTGATTCGCCAGATTTATCGCACTTTCTATTCCCGCAATGCCGCCACCGATCACCAGTGCGCTTTGGTCTACATCAATTTCTTTTGGCTCTAATGGTTGTAGTAATTGTGCCCGTGCAACTGCCATTCTTACTAAATTTTTTGCTTTCTTTGTGGCAAGCTCAGGCTCTTTCATATGAACCCATGAGCATTGGTCGCGGATATTTGCCATCTCAAATAAGTATGGATTAATGCCCGCGCGCTTGCAAGTATCTCGAAAGATCGGCTCATGGGTCCGCGGTGTGCATGAGGCTACTACCACTCGGTTCAATTTATGTTCGCGGATCATCTCCTGGATGTGCCGTTGGGCATCATCGGAACAGGAGTAA
The DNA here is from genome assembly GCA_965602865.1 of uncultured Thermoplasmata archaeon. Lineage (GTDB taxonomy): Archaea > Thermoplasmatota > Penumbrarchaeia > JAEHCK01 > JAEHCK01 > CBFDAW01. The sequence continues at coordinate 722 of CBFDAW010000232.1, read as the reverse complement.
ATATTATCTTCCGCATAGGTAACATTAGTTAGGCCCTTTACATATTCCACGACTTCGGGGACATTTACCACGCCGCCAATATTTATACCGCAGTGGCAAACAAACACGCCGACACGTGGTTCCGCATGAACATCTATTGTGGGTTCCGTCGGCTCTGACTCTTGAGTGTCTTGAGGTTGACTCTTTTCGAGTTTTGGGCGTGACGTATAATTACCAAATGCTGCAGCGGCACAGCCTGCCGCCGCTGAAGCTTCGGCGACACTGTCCGGGATATCTTTTGGTGATACACAACAACCACACATATATATCCCATCTCGTGACGTATCGCATGGGCGACCATGATTGTATTGTGCTTTAAAAAAACCATTATGGTCAAGTTCAATCCCCAGTATTTTTGCCAATTCCTCTGTACCTTTCGAAGGCACCAACGCCGCACAGAGGATGACCATATTTACTCTTATATCTTGAGTCTCCTCTTTGGTGATGTGGCCGACCCTTACGATCAAATCCTGGTTTTTAGGGTCTTCAGTTACTTCGGCTGGCCGCCCTTGATAAAAATTAACCCCAACTTCATCTTTTGCCCGATAATAATAGTCTTCGAAATTTTTACCATAAGTTCGTAAATCCATATATAATATCGAGATATTTTCGAGTTTTGGTTCATGTTCTTTAGCAATTACTGCGGTTTTTATAGCGTACATACAACAAACTCGTGAGCAATA
>CBFDAW010000231.1:0-5535 GCA_965602865.1 uncultured Thermoplasmata archaeon | reverse complement strand
TATAGCCACCCATTCAAAGGCTATGACCTGGGGTTGTCCGGAAATTACAGTTATATTCTTAGTATCGTGTAATTTATAATCAATGTATATATTAATTGGAAACTCTGTAGCGTTCAGCTTGCCGTGGTTCCACACTGTAACATTTATGAATACCAGCTCACCGTGCGCCGGATTATCGTTTGAGAAGGTAATACCAGAGTCATATACCGCTATATCCGTTCTTGCCTCTTGTTGTAAAGGCCCACGTGGTTGACCGATCAATAATTCTGCACCACTATACGATGTATTCTCGGGACTATACATGGGATATACTTTAGCTGAAGGTACGGTAAATTCGCCTATTATCGGTGTCAATATATTATATTCCAGCTCGATCTCGCTATTCTCTTTCAATTGATTAACAAAGAAAGTTACGGTCTCATCTGAAAGATCATGAGATTGAATTTCTAAGTAATTCCACACATTATTCTTAACCGAGCGTTCGTCAACTTCAAATTCTGGCGGGATAAAATCTTCTATACATAGATAACTCTTGGCAGCGCCTGGGTTCCTTACGGTTAATGTTACGGTCAGCACCTCGTTTGGTTCAAATATAGTTGTACCATACTCTCTTAAAATTAGCAAATCTTGATCGGTAATAGAACATTCCGGATTTGGAGAAATACCGATTACCTTGTTATCGAAAAGTACGGTGGCTCGACCTAAGGCTCCTACGAATTTCTCCCGGGGTTGTATTGTGTATGTGATATCGAGACCATTGGTTGATTGGGATTTATTCCAATAAATTCTACCATTCTCCACCACACCCGAACCACTGTCGATTACTTTGAAACACTCGGGGAAATAGTCGATGATTTGAATATTCTTCCCGATCAAATTCGATCTTATAAAAATATGTAACGTAATATTCATTGGTTCATTAATTTTTACAACTTTGTTTTCTATGACTTTTTCTATGGTTGACTCAAAGGTCTCTTCATTATTTCTACTTAACCCTTCATTGGTATCATTGGTTATATTTATTTCAATTGGTCCAAAATATTTCCTAACTACACCGGAATCACGTTCACCGGCATCTAACTGGTACGATATAGTGAACCGATTCAAATTTAATATACCGGTCGCCGAGCTCATTGCAGTTACATTTATTATATATTGGTCTGATGGATTCTTGGGCACATTAACACTCGTAGAAATTATTCTGAGTTCGTCGGTTTGTGGGAAATCAAGTTCCAAATCCGTAATTTTGACCACATTAGAATCAACCGGGTCCACCTCAACCTCGAATGTAAATATCTCGTTCGATTTTGCTTTGAGTTTCTGCGGAAAATCTATATCCACATCCACTTTTAGGTATTGTATTATTGTAAGCTCGTAAAATAGATCACCAGTGCCATCCTCTTCAATTTTAACTGTATTTTTATCGACAGTGATTAAACCGGTTAACTCCTGGGCATCTAATTTGGAATAGAACTCATCGTAATTATCATCATCCACGTGCATATCGTGGATCTTGTCACCATTAACATATATACGAACATTCTTATTGATAGGCTCACTAGTTTTCAGGACCTCAACTATTGCAATCATCGCCGCAATAGAATCTGATGTAGTACCGAATCTACCATTTGGCAGCCGCTGGGCAGATAGCCACTCAAGGGCGCCGCGTACATCCGTAGTATAGCCGCCGTCTCTCGCTAAAATATAGATCACATACGAAGTGGTTTCGTCTGAACCGCCTAATGAGCTCCCACCGGGCCAATGTGAACCCATTTTATTTGAGGTCAGCCAATCCAATTGGCGTACATACTCCTTGCCAGCCGCTTCCAGTGCCATGGCATAGTATGTAACACCATAATAGTCAGTAAACGAATTTGACCACTTGGTATTTAAATAATTAAAAGGTTCTGATAAATCACCAGTATATCCCGAGTATACTAACGAGTACAATACATACGAAGTCATCGCCTCATCTTGATCTTCCAACCACCCGGTACCCGCCCAGGAACCCTCTGAACACATAATTCCGATTAAATAGTTCTGAGCCTTGGAGATTACTTCGGAATTGATGAAGAACCCCGCGTTATTCGCGCGGGTTAACCCGTATAATGAATACGCGGTCATCCAAGGCTCGGAGCTATCGGTTTTCCACCAACCCCAACCACCATCTGAGTGCTGATAATAATAAAGCCGCTGCATGTCCATTACAATGGTCCTATAGAGCTTGTTTTTATACCAACTATTTATCTTATAACCACTATATTTACTATATTCCCAGTATAGTACATTAGGCAAAAGCCTGCTAATGGTCTGTTCCGTGCAACTATAGGGATAACTTGAAAGGCTGCCGCCTATTGCTTGAAGTAGTCCACGATAACCACAGACCACTCTTAGAACAACTTTCTCGGATGAGTTCACTTTCTCAACGTAGTATTCTATTGTATGTGAAACATTATCCTCGACCACGCCAGCATAGTGGATCGTTTTCAAAGCACCATTGGGCCGGATCTTAACTTCTTCGTACACCGCATCCCGATATGTTGAGAAATCACTGGCAACGATTGTTAGGTTTTGATAATAAACCCCATCAATCTTCACTTTAAATATTACCTCCTCCACGGTGTTTGCCTCAAGTGTGACATTTTTCTCAGCCTTCCCAAAGATCTTTAACCAACCAGCTGCCGAGATGCCTACTGTTACATCTAAGCTTTTATTAACAAAATTGTGCACCCGCGCAATAAAGTTCACCTCGTCGTCTTGTGTTATTATATGAGGAAGAATAGGTTTTATGAAAAAGTCCATTGAGGTATTGAAATACGCATATTCCACCTTACCAAGTAAATCTAGGTTTGAGGCGGTCACCTTGAGCCGCCAATTTGCCAGGTTATCCGGTAGAATAATATCCAGATTATAATTCCCAGTAGATGCTATTGCACCAAAATCCCAATACGCAGTATCTGTAAAAAGTTTTCTCAAGTGTGATTTTGCCAGCTCATCCTCGAGTTGATCTAATTCAGCAGCTCCGGGTAGTGTTTCATCTAATACATCCTCCGCCGAAGCAGTCCCTCCACCACAGTTCCATTCGTCAACAGATCCATCGCCATCCTTATCAGTCGCGTTGTTCTCCGCCGCGCCATGCCACGGGTCGGTATAATATGGTACCCCGGGATAGAAGGTATACGCATTATTGGAAAGTATAGCCGGTGCCCAGGAGGAGGCTTGCCAATTTGTTTGGAGATTAAACCTCCTATCAAGCTCGATCGGGGTTTCAAATGATTTAATCCACGAACTCTCGTCATAATCCGGTTTCAATTCAAATATTGAATTATCTACAATTGAAATTCCAAGAATTGATGGCGTGATTAGATTATCATACTGGTCGTACACATTTATTTTTATATTTGCATAGTCCCCAGGCTTATATTCGGTTTTGTTGGTTATTATTTCAATTCTCAATTTTGGTAGAACTGGGCTTATACTGATCTTATCATGAATTAATCGTCCCCCAGAGTCAATAATATACGATTCCGCATGAATCGGATACCGCCAGCTCTGAGCCGTTATTGAAAGAGTGGCTACCGCTTCATTTACCAACGATTGTTGATAAGTAGTCAGCTCACCCTCCAAAATAACATCGGTATATACCCACCCGGTGAACTTATCTTCAAGAGTGGTTGTGAGATTAAGTTTTTCTCCGGGTACAAAACTTGTTTTTGAGGTGGTTAACGTTAGTTTATTTGGCACCCCTGAGACGATTTGAAGTGGTAGTTGAACTATACCAATATTAGAGCCGAGACCCAGTTCATAGCCGTCCATCGATTTCGAATCGAAATCCACTTCTACAATGTATTTACCACACGGTATGACATCTGGTATCTCCCAGGTGATCATACGATCCGATTTGGTCACACTCCCCCGGTTTATATAAATATCTCGTGCGTAACCAAAATACCAATCATCACGATATATTCTTAAACTATACCCGCTCGTTATATATTCATTATTCAATAGATCGTAAACACCAATTTCAATCTTAGCACTATCCCCGGCATTATAATCCGTTTGCGAACTCGAAACTTCATAACGAAGTCGGTTAACTATGAATACCGTATAATTATCATCTGGGGTAATATTAAGGTCCAATGAGTTTACAACAATAATGTATGAATAATATCCTGATTTTATTAGAGTCTCTATGTTTACGCCCAACGAAGATAATGTGGTTTCAATTCTACCTTCCGAATCCGTATAAAGGTTACCCGAAAAGGCAACCTTCGAACCGCCGGTAGTATTAGTCACCTCAACCATAATATTGACCTTTGAGTCTGGTATACCGGTTATGATCTCTTGTGCGGGGATAACCTTTATGAGCGTGATTTCTACATTTACCGTTTCACTCGGGCTGTATTCTGTTTTATCGGTAGATAACCCCAGTGTATATTTAGCGCTGTTGTCTGGTGCTGCACCAACATAGAGGGTGTATTCATTTTCTGCTATATGCGAAAATCTATCTGTGAATTGAGCATTAATCTTTAACATTGTGATGTTGTCCGGTATTATATAAGTAATATTTGCCCATCCGTTTGCTACCTCTATTGTTTCACTGAAGATGAACACCGTTTCTATGGTCTGGTAGTAGGGTGACCAATAGCTATCCATACCATATCCATAATCAACTCCCAGCCCGTAGAAATCTTCATAATACCAAGAGTACTCATGAATTTCTTTCTTCAAACCTGTAATTTCAAACTCCACAATGCCCTCGGTGACGGGGGCACCAAAAAGATATTCTATATATGCGGGGATATCAACAGTCTCACCCGCCTTTACAGATTGTAGTTCTGTTATAAAATTCAAATGAACCTCGGGTAAATCATAATATTTCACCTCGATATATTTTGAGGTTATATAGTACCCATCCGTGGTTTCCAAACTAATAGAATACTCCCCCCATGGAATCTCGCGACCTAATGGTATTTCCGTACCGTTGACACCATATTCGTTAATAGTAAGTTCTATTCTATATATCTCTCTACTATAAGGATCTCTGAACTTAACCACCACAGCATCATCATATGACTCCTGGGAATATGGGTCCCAGACGAACACTCTTGTATAGATCGTATCCCCGGGTTTGTATAATGGTTTGTTAGTGATGATCGTACCTTTTGGTCTTTGGTTATTGCCGTAAAAATAACTTTTAAGACTCTCAGAAGTACTGGCGTTTTTTCGGGCGATAATTTCTATAGTATTCATTTTACTATATTCCTGGTTTGCTATAAAATCTACCAACACAGAACCTGCATCATTTGTTTTTCCCGAGAATACATTGATTCTATCATAACAATAACTACCTCGGTATTCACAAAGATCGATATCAACCGAAATGTTCGAGCTAGCGCCGTTGCTATCATACACGATAACCCTAAAAGAGGTTTTGAGCCCATATACCAGCTCTGAAGGTAAATCCGTATATATAGCCAAGTTAACTACTTTTATATCGAGTTGCCCGACCCAGTTACCACCGAACACATT
>CBFDAW010000230.1:0-5550 GCA_965602865.1 uncultured Thermoplasmata archaeon | reverse complement strand
GCTTTGTGGATTATTATTGCTTTAATTTATGTATCATACTATTTAATCCAAGAGAAGTATTCGAAAAGTAAACATTTTTTTAAAGGTATTCACACAGGAATCGGTCCTAAAAAAAGAGCCCATAATTCTAAATCAGCATCTAAAGCTCAACAATCAGTATTCTCCACGAGTCCCCAAACTTGGAAACGAAGTGCAGTTTGGTTTTTGATAATTGCAGGTGGACTTGCATTTAATGGCATAGCGTTCTTACAACCGGCATCACCTAAGATCATGAGTAGAATATTCATGGTTAGCGCTTTACTCTGGTTGATTGGGACGATGGTCATTCTTTTTTTCGTATTACGATATGAAGAAGAACAAAAGAAAAGAACTAGCCAACACCCCGATCTTAGTATCAAAAAATTGAAATACAAATTAATACAATCTGAGAATTTGATCATCGCTTTTGCAGTAGTGGCTACATTATTAGCGGTAAATGGTTTGACAGTTCAGCATAGGGAGGGGTTCGCAGAATTCACAGCAATAGGACAAATTATAATGTTTCTTGCAGCATTATGGCTGGGCATTTCTTTTGCTTTTTTATACATTTCATTCCGGAGTAGGATTTTAACGAGTCGCCTCGCAAGGGATATTAAGCAAGCGCCAACAGAATCTAAAAAATACAAAATCGTCGTGGAAAAGACAAAATCACTATCCATCCCTAACCAGATCTTCTCGTACAACTGGTCATTGTTTTTCACGGTTGTTGCGGTTATACTTGGAATCAATTCGATTTTAATCAGGTATGGATCGGAAATAATGTACGAGCACTCCGACTTGTTCAGCCGGTTTCTGGTGATAATCGCTTTACTATGGCTAATTGGTGCATTCATTTTTCTTTACGATGTTTTAAGGAATACCCAGTTAGCAAGAGAGATTCGACGATTATCTGGGATATATCAAGGGAAAATTGAATATGCCGATAAAATGGATGATAAAACTAAAATATTATTTTCTAGAAAATATAGAATTCGTGGTAAACCTGATTATATCGTCAAGATCAAGGGAAAGTATATACCTGTGGAGATTAAGACTGGTAAAGTACCAAAAGGCCCGCATTTTTCGCATATCATACAATTAGCGGCATATTGTTTATTAATTAATGAAAATTATCACATCCGCCCACCATACGGTATTATTTCTTATAGTAAAGAGAAAAAACATAAGATCGATTATGACTCAAAACTGGAAAATCTATTAATAGAAAAAATAGCTGAAATGCGCAACTGTATGAATATTAATGAAGTGCACCGGAACCACAATCGTGTGGGAAAATGTTTGCATTGTTCTCGTAGATCTGAGTGTCTGGAACGACTAGATTAGTTTTAGTATGTCTGGAAAATATAGTTCTTCTCACAATTTTGGTATGAGATAATAATGCAAAAACGATGAATAGAAGGTCTCTTCGCTTGAGGGGAGAGGGCATAAGCGCTAACTTAAGTATTTTTTAAGATAAAAATAAGAAAAACTAGTTTGGGGCATTCTTATTTCGGATTTGTTTAGAGTTTAGAGATTCGAATTTCGTACTTAATGTCTATCACTTTATTTGAAATTCTGCTTGAGATTAACCTTTTTACGTAATATTTTTATTATTAAGTTAGCGCATATGTGGTCTCTCCCTCTGACCAGTGATTGCCAACACAAATAAATTGTAACGGTCTAACCAACGATTAATATCATATTAAATTCGTAGTGGTCCCACCCTCTTACCCGTGATTCCCTACATAAATAAATCGTTATTAAAAATGATAGTCATCTATTTCTTTCCAAGCTTTTCAAACTTCTTCATCAACAGCTCTTCCAGCTCCTTTGCGGGGATATCCGGTAACGAAATCACGGTGGTATTTCCTATAATTCCCTCCCCCGATTTCTTTGCATTGATTAACCCATATACATCCAGATCTTTAATATAGTTCCAAAACTGTGTGTGCCCTCGTGGTTTTTGGTTATACTCCTCACATGCCACACCATATAACCCTTCCACCGCACCGGTAGTAGTGTATGCATCACCCTTTTTCAAACTTCGCGCAACCATCAACAGAATCAACTGTTCATGAAGGTTTAGATCGTCTAACTTAATCTCAATCGTGGTAATTTGGCTTTTTGCAGTCCTAACATGCTCTGGTGTAACCCTAGCTTCCCTATGATCATCCGCAGCCAGACCAGCCTTCCATAACAGCTCGATCGCCAGCCGTGCATCACCCTCTCTTGACGCAATATCCGCAATCAGGTCTACGGATTCGCTATTTATCACATTACTCTTGAACGCAAGCGTGATTCGTTGCTGCAGAATATCAACTAGTTCTTTCATTGAATATTTGTTTAGTTCTATAATATTGGTCCTTTTGAAAGTGCTCAATGCTGACTGCTCCAGCATATCCAGAACATTCAATTGCGAGATCAATATCAAGGAAATAGTGTTCGCCCTTGCGATATTCTCTTCGTTGAACCTAGTCAGCAAATAGATAATATTCGAGCCGCTCTTTTTAATCAGCACATCCACCTCATCCAGGACTACAATCAGGTGGCATTTATTCTTAGCTAAATGTTTACTAAGGCTATCCAGCATCTCATCCACGGAAAACCCGCGATCCGGGAACGACGGCTGGAAATGTGACACGATCTTCAACATTACGCTGGAATCGGTATTCCTTCGCCTGCAGTTCACATGTACGGTCTCCAGTGCTTTCCCCGAGTCTTGGGAGTATTTTTTGAAATCCATACAGAACTTTTTTGCCATCACGGTTTTACCAGTGCCCACGTTTCCTTTCAAGAACGCGTTTTCCGAGATGTCCGATTTCAGGATCTGACCGAAAATCCGTACCAATTTTCGCAGGTGATCATCGCGGTGTGGCAGGTCCTTTGGAATATAATCGAAGTCTAATTTCTCGGCAGCTTTAAATACCGTAGGTCCGGAAAGCTCCTCTGAAATATATCTCATGGGCCATGTTAATATCTTATAGCTTATAATAATTTTTCATAAAGCATAAAAAAGGAGACCTAATTCTGTTAATAAATATCATTAGTAATTAGATTATATTGTAGGTAACACATATCGGTCTTAAATCAGTAGTTAGTAGTAAATATAAACCTAGGTTTAAAGGCGAGGGCCATGAATATATATTAAATTCAGGGGGACATGAGATGATAAATTTATTAAAAAAGAATAACACCCCGCCCAAAAAGGAAAAGTCCAAAAATACTAAAAAAAATAGATTGCAAATTACTTTTATCATTATTTTAATTTTGATATTAACAGAAATTATGTCAAGCATCCAACCTTACGAGTTTCCTATTATTTTTCGAGATACTACATGTGATGATAATATTAAAAACACGGGTGTACCATTTGAAAGAACGATTAGCAATAATACAATTTGGGTCATTGATGCCAGAAAGCTAGATAAGGATGAGCAATTTAGTGCAGTATCACTTCAGGGAATTATCAATAGAAATCGGTCGAGTATATACATAATTTATTCAGAAAATGATGTGGAATGGCTGAATTATTTAAAAAATATTACAACCCAAACGATTAAAAACTGCACACTTCAAGATGCTATTAGTATGTTCTCCCAGCAACTTTCAGGCGTAGTAATCTTTGATAATAGAGAAATGTCAAAAAATCTGGCAACAATATATTCTGGATTATACGCGGGTATTATGGTTAAGACGGGTAAAGATACCTATGGTTTAAAGATAATAAAAGATGCAACGGTGGTTAATGAAAAAACATATACTGACCTTTATACGAAATTTGCACCTTTATGCAATAAAGAAATCATAGCTAATCTTGCGCCACACAACATCAAGTCAAGAGATTATATTATCCAACATAAGATGTTATGTATCAATCTTAAACCTGGACCAATCTCATGGCCAGGTGAAAACTCGCAATTTATTGATATAATTAGCGAATATACCCGGGGTAATAGCGGTACCAATAGATGGGTGTTTGGTTGGTTTGAAACACCAATGTTTTCTGAAGAGGACTATATACTTCAGGTGCTTTCACATTATGGAGTAATATTTCTACCATGCAGTAATGTGCCAAATTTATCATTACTTCAGGCAATAAATGCAACAATAGAAATAGAAAAGCATACTATTGAAGAATCTAAACCTGAAAAAAAGGTATACATTACTTTTGGCTTTGCAGATGGTGATAGTCTAGATGTAATGTACAAGTCAATGAACTCCTATTGGAAAGAGCCACTACGTGATGAGATACCAATAGCATGGACTGTAAATCCTGCAATATTCGATATTGCACCTATTATTATGCAATATTATTTGGATACAGCATCTTTAAGAGATTCGTTTATTGCGGCGGGTAGCGGTTTGGGTATTATATTTCCAGATTTCTATAACCCAGATCTATTGCAGGAATATATTAGGATTTCATCATCTTATGATTTGGATTATGTTTGGCTGCTAAACTCATATACACCATATGAAACCCGATACTCCAATCAGATAGTAGAGATGTACGCTGAGCAATATGATGGTATGGTATTGGACTATGGTTCATGGCCCATTAAAAGTCCATTCTGGAGACAGTACAATAAGCCATTTGTGAGATCACTTCATTATTTAGGTGATGTAGGTGATATGAAAGCAAAGTTATTGGAGATAACTATGCTCAATGACCAACCCTTGTTTTTATATATAACATTATATCCCTGGTCAAAAGATAAGATAACAAATATTATTGACATTATAGATTCTGTATGTAATGACTATGAACTGGTAGATTTAGACCAATTTTTTTACCTGATTAATACCACGGGTAATGATTATCAGTATTTTGAAGATACTAGACGGAGTATCGCGTCCACTCGTCAATTGGATGATATGCTTGCGGGAACTTTAAGTGATGAGGGCTGGATTATGGTCTTTACAATGCTAACATTAAGTATTTGGTTTTTCATACCAAGGATTTTTAATTTTGGTAGAATTAAAAGAGATAGAAAAAATAGAATGCTATTTTTAATGTATTGCGGTACGGCAAATGTTCTTTATTTGACTACCGTATTTTGGGTATTATTCCAGAACTATTGGCAATGGTCCGCAATGGGGATCGTACCCTTGTTAGCAATAGCCTATCCGTTTATTAGAAGAAAAAAACATGATCATAAAAAAGAGAAGTATGTTTTTCCAGTACTCCTATTATCAATTTCAGCACTTTTAAGTATACAATTTCCAGCCGGTATACTTTTTAGTGCTTTGGGATATTTCTTGATAGTAAAATCATATCCAAATGAGACTGTTATTACCATGCCGTTCTCGATTTCTATTGCTATTATTCTGTCCTTTTTTATCTGGACTATTTGGGCACTATTGCCGGTACTTTTGGTGTTTGTTTTGATTGCCTATAGACTTAAAAACTTGGATAAAGTAGAAAGGATCTATGATGAAAACAAGAACGATGGAGGTATACATAGGAATTTAGAGATAAACAAGAAAACCCCTTCGGGGAAATTAAGATAGATTCAACTAGATAGTATATAG
>CBFDAW010000229.1:0-5570 GCA_965602865.1 uncultured Thermoplasmata archaeon | reverse complement strand
TACCCAGCAACAATTATCCCGGTTTTTTTCTAACGACTCTTCGCCGGTACTACAAAACTCTAAAAATTCCGGTTCCACCGCACAAAACCTCAAAGTGCATCGGATCAAAGGATATTTAGGGTCCAATCCATTTGAACTTGCGGAATATTTAAGGGGTAAAGTATGTAAGAACAATTCACGGAAATACTATCGTTTTCGTGGTGGCCGATTCTACGGCGGGATCGCTGCTGCAGATTGCGTGGGGTGTATACTGGACTGTGTATTTTGCTGGAGCTATAAACCACGCTGCAACCCGGAGAGTGCCGGTGAATTCTATAGTGCAAAAGCCGTGGTTGAAAAATTAATGGCGATTGCAAAAAAGAATAAGTACAACAAAATCCGGATAAGCGGAAATGAACCGACCTTATGCCGCGAGCATTTCATCGAGGTATTGGAATATATACCTAAGGATATCTTATTTATTTTAGAGACCAATGGGATTTTGCTGGATAAAGACTATGTGCAAGACTTAACACCTTTTAAACCCCACCTTCATGTCCGAGTTAGCCTTAAGGGTGTGACTGAAGACCAGTTTAACTATATCACCGCTATGGACGGCGAATTTTTAAATTACCAATTCCAAGCACTGGAGTATTTAACGAATGCGGGTATCTCATGTAATGCTGCAATCATGCAAGAAGTACTTGACCAGGATAAGCTTAAGCTTTTAATTTCAAGACTTGGAGATATTAATACTGGTTTGGCACAGAATTTAGAGCTTGAATCCTTGATTATGTACCCATTTATCGAGCAAGAGCTGGCTAGAAGAAAGTTAAACAAAAATTTTAAACCAGAATAACTCATTCAACATTCGATGTTCGAGTTTGTGCTATACTCTCGCAAAGGCAGGACCGACGGAAGGTTCAAAACATTAATCGATGCCGGCAGATTGGATACGGTATACCAATGTATTCTTACCTCAGTCTTTAAATCCCATGCCCACCGTCACGATGTAATCTTCCATGTGTTTTTAAACGGTCCTCCAAACCCGCCCATTCATTTACAAGTGGATGGCGATGAACTGCATGATGTGCGTTTGGATGAGCGTTCCTGGGAAAAATTATTGAGAAATGTATTAACAGGTATTCCGCACCCTGGGATCACCCTCACAAAAGAAAGTTTACAGGCGTTCATCCGTGCACGTGCGAATACGGGGGTACCCATTTTTATACTTCATGAAAAGGGGCAAAATATAATAGAAATAGATTTTAGCGAGTCTGCTGTATTTATTCTCGGGGATCATATTGGTCTCCCTAAAAAAGATGAAAAATTCATACTGCGGTTTGGTGAGAAGGTCTCGTTGGGCAAGCAACGGTATCTAGCGGCGAGCTGTATTGATATTATTAACTATGTTCTCGATGAGCATATTTTGAAGAAATTTAATGTCAAACGATGATTGGAATTCTTAGTCCAGCCCTACAAAGTTTATTGTTTTTCAGGACATAAACTTTGCATCACCCCATTCTCCGCTTCGGTATTTAATTGGTTTCAAGGTTTTTGTCTTTTGAATTCTTTTTATCGGCAGAATCTTGGGTTTGAGCAATACTCGAATCTATAGTCAGTTGATCCACTGCTTGCTTTTGATTACCTTTAATAATCATTGATTTTGCTTGTGTGGAAATTGGAATCGCTATTGGTGGTGAATCAGGCAGATGTACTTCTAGTCCATTTTTTTGAGTAGTTTGTGGAGTAGCTAATTTAGGTGTTGGAATAGATGGAGCTTTATCAACCTCAGGTCTTGTTTCCTGAATTTTAGCAGGTGGCAGTTGTGGTAATTGTGATACTTTTTCTGCAGATTGAGGAATGGTAGTTTGAAGTGTTTGAGTAGATTTAGCCAACACAGGAGTCGGAATAATAGATGGTGTTGGTTGTTGAGAAATATCAGTTGCTGTTGCACTTGTTAATTGTGGAACCTTTAATGTTGCTGGGATATCGCCAATGGATACCACTGGTGCGGATAATATTCCAGGTTTAACAGTCAGAGTTCCCGTAGGAAGCAATACCTCCGAAATACGTTTTTTTCGTTTAGTGATCACCGCGACCAAAATAATAATAATAATCATTACTATAACAATTATGATTAATAAAATTAACATGGTCCAATCTGTCTCCTTGGTAGTGTCAGTTGGTTCCATACCGTTTGACTTAGTACCATTAGGTTCAGACTCCATTATTTCAATTGTGAGAATATGACTATCTTTTTCTTTTTGGCCACTAGTCATAGATATTGCATTGAAAATAACCTCATAATTGCCCGGTTGAGCGGTAATTGGAAGTCGTATATTTATTAGTCGTCGCCCGTCACTTTGGCGGCTGAGTTTTAACATTGAATAATTATTTAATGTGATATATTTTGATAATTTACTGGTCTCGATTTCTATTTTAATCATATCCTCTACGGTACCTAGATTCGTGATAGTTAACGCTATACTATTGTTCTCCCCCGGATATAGTGATATCTCTTTTCTACCGGTTATTTCAACATCAAATATGGGCTCTGGTTTGCTTATACCTACATAAAACCACCATACGCCACTACTACATGTCCCTTTGAAATTCCCGATTCTAGGAACTATACTCCAATAATAAGTCATACCATCTTCAAGATCATTTAATGTTAATGTTGTGTTCAAAATATTTTCCTGGAATAAATTAGGTGGTGTATTATTCTGAAAATAAACATCGTATGTCACATTTTCCATTGAATTGTCTTCAAGTTCCCAATTTAGGTCGACCATTGTTTCATTAATCAATTTACCGATTGGTGGAGAGATCAGTGTCACTTTTGGTTTTATTTGCGGAACCCAAGTATTCACGTTTATTACATACGGTTCTGACTCTATTGGGCCATTCCCTGCAATATCAAATGCGCGCCACATAAGCATATTATTAGTGCCATTTGGAAATGTCTGATTGAGTTCCACATCTATTTTTGAATTATTTTTATAGTCTTCAACAGTATACCATTCACTCCAAGTTTTTCCTTTATTTTCCGAAACCGAATATTCGATGGTTGAAGCATCCACACCGGAATTCTCGTCTGAAATAGTAATACTTAGTTCTACTTCCTCAGTAGATGATATGTCTGTAATTAACGGTCTTGCGTTTGAAAAAGTCACATCTTTAGTATCCACTAATATTCTATAAGGAATACTCTCAGTTGGTCCATTTCCTATCGAATCCATGGCTTTCCACTTGATTAGATTATTTTTTCCTTCTTTTAAAGTGACTAATTCAATAACTTTTACATTCAGCTTAGATTCAAGCCCAGAAACAGGTTTCCAGTCATCCCATCGCTCACCATTATTAGTGGATATAGAATACATTACACTTTCACCATTAACGACCCCACCACCAATATCTTCTATATTTATGTTTACAACCACATCATTTTTTATTTGCCAAGTTGTATTTGTTGGAATAGGATTCAAGAAAGTCACGTTATCTGCATCAATCCTTACTTTATATGTCTCATTGGTTTTGTCCGATTCGGGTGGAATTTTAGATAGTAAAATTGTGAACGTTTTATCGGTTCTATCTGACTCTGGGGGAATTTCCGAGAGTTTTATTGTAAATGTATAACTTGTGTTATATGTGGTGTTTGGAGCAGTTGTCTCAGTATAAAACGGTAAGCCAGAGGCTGGAGAATCCGACCATGAATTACTATCTTCATCCCAGACTATAACCTCAAATTCATTTTCTAATGGATAAACATCAGTAGTATTTTCATAAACCGGTGTTAGGCCAGCCCATCTAAGAATTTCACCCCCACGAATCAGATCGTACTCATTAATGGTTCGATTATCTTCGCCTCTAACTAAAAGAGTGCCATTAAACACCAGATCATTTTCCACACTGTATAAACCAGAAGTACTGAACCAAGCAGGTGATAAAGTCTGTGAAGTTGCATAAATCTGGACAGTGTGAAAATTTTCATCAGGGTATGTCCAGTTGAAAGTTATATTGAAATCTAGTGTCCACCAATAGAAATAATTTGAAGCTTTGCTTGATGGATCAATAGAGACATAGTCATTAGGATCGTACAATTCTATAAACTGCCCCGTCGACTGGTCCCATTGAAGCTGGATATTGGTGTTCTGTGGGTCTAATGATATTTGAACGATATTCAAATCTGTTACTAATACAGTGTCATAAAGGTAAACTCTGAAATTATATGGACAGAGTTGGGAATAAATTAAATCCACAGGTTCATTTTCTTTCAATAATAATATGGAGGTGATATTAATTTCTTTGAGAAATGATAGTTTTAATATAAAAATATCACCACCACCGCTATTGGTCGTATTATATGCTCCAGTGGTATTTGGAAAATCAAGCGAAGATGTATATCCCGTAATATAGACATTTCCGATGGAATCATAAATCAATCCTATTGCGCCATCGTCACCATTTCCGCCCATATATGTTGAATATAGAACAGCTGATCCAGTTTGATCGAGTTTAAGCACGAAGGCTTCTTGTCCAATGATTGAAGAATCATAAGTATCTGGAGTTATGGGGAAATCTGTAGAGTGGGTTAAACCTATAGAATATACATTCCCAAACGAGTCAATGTCGATATCGTATCCCTGGTCACCACTGTTACCCCCTAAAAATGTGGAAAACATCAATTTTGAACCATTATGATTAAACTTAACCACGTATGCATCCTCGGAACCATTTAAAGTTCTATCATAAGCACCATTTGTAGTGGGAAAATTAGATGACCAAGTATAACCTATCACAAAAGCATTACCTGATGCATCGACAATTAGATTCTGATTTCTATCATGATTACTACCCCCAATATATGTCGAATATAAAAGTTTCGATCCAGTTTGGTTTAGCTTAAGCATAAATCCATCTAGACCACCATTATATGAAGTGTCAAAAGCCCCTGAACTTACTGGGAAGTTTGATGACGTGGTTGATCCAGTTATAAATGCGTTACCAGTTGAGTCAATATCTAATGAAAAACCATAATTAATAGAACCACCACCAACATATGTAGAATACAATAGTTTAGACCCTGTTCGATTAAGTTTTAGAACAAAAACGTCGGAATTACCAGTCTTTGATGTAGAATATGCTCCGATCGTGGTGGGAAAATTGAGAGATCCCGTAGTCCCAGTTACAAATGTATTCCCGGTTGAATCGATGGCAATATCAAGACCCTGTTCAGCTCCAACATCTCCGATGTATGTTGAATATATAAGTTTTGAACCATTCGTATTAAGTTTGAAAATGAAAACATCAGTCCCACCATTATGTGATGTATCGTATGAGCCTGGTGTTGTAGGGAAATCTGAAGATAGTGTACTGCCGACAACACATGCGTTACCGTTAGAATCTAAAACAACATCCGGGTTAAAATCATGATTACCACCACCTAAATACGTAGAATAAATAAGATTGGAACCATCAGGATTAATTTTTAGGACAAAACAATCATCAAGACCGCCACTATATGTATCATCTTTTACACCAGGAGTTGTGGGGAAATTAGTAGACCTTGTCTCTCCGGTGACATA
>CBFDAW010000228.1:0-5573 GCA_965602865.1 uncultured Thermoplasmata archaeon | reverse complement strand
TACCCGAAATATTAAATAATATATTTGATAATATATTGAAACTGAAAAAAGATTGCTTTGCAAAAGAAATGATGATTTATGCAATTTCTATTAATATTTAATAATACCTTATTTAAGAACTTATGGGTTCGAAAACCATTTAGTTTAATGCAATTAGATGATATACCCCAACTCGAAAGTGTGCGGTTTCGATGAATTATTGACATGAAAAAAACGGAATCTGTAACTATGAAACAATATAGGGTGTTCGTTACAACAATAATATTTATACTTATTATCTCAATAATATTAGGAAATTTAAGCAGTTTGCCGAATTATTTACAATCCCCGGAATACGAAAAAGAAGATCTTTCAGACCTGGACATTAACCCGCGAGTTAATACCCGCTCACTGAATCAAACGATGCTTAAACCAACAGCTTGCACCTCAACTCGAACCGGTGCTCGAACAAAAACAATCGATTATTATACACAGGTGATAGAGTTAAAAGAAAAGACTAATACGACGGGGAATACTTTTCAATTACTACGAAATTCTACGGTAATAGACGCTAAACTTAGTCTTACCGGGTTGCCAAGCTTTGATTATACTCAATGGGACCCGTGTTCTGTAATCACAGACCACGCTTATGATGACAAATCAAAATCACCGGCAATTGCATTGGACAGCCTGGAGGCTGTACATGTGGTTTGGATGGATACGGGAAGGCATGACCTATATACTACTGATTGGGATATAATACACACAAAGAAAGAGGATAGTAAATGGCAAACATTCAATATTGTCTCCACCGAAAAGAATAAACCTTCGAGGTGGCCGGATATTTTCATTGATAATTCGGATAATGTTCATATTGTGTGGGTAGATAAAGCGGACATTGATGATAATGGTGATGACCAGGACATCTTTTACCGCAGAATATGGAATGATAGAAGAGGTATGTCCGCCACCGCCACTAAAGTAATCTCAAAAGAGGTTGGGTATGGTAACTCATCAGAGCCTAAAATCGCTATTAATAAATCCGGTGATATCTTTGTGGTTTGGGAGGATTTTGGGGAATACCTGGGTAATGGTAAGGATTCGGACATAATGTGTAGGGTCTGGTTCCAAAAAAACGAAACCTGGTCGATTATATATACTTTATCTGATAACACAAACAACGATAACTCAACCGAACCCGCTATAGCCGTTGAGGGTGATACTGTTTTTGTGGTTTGGACCGATGAGGGTGACATCAATGAGTCGGGTACTGACCAGGATATTGTTTTCCGGTCATGGGACGGCACAAATTGGACAGAATCTTTGGTTATCTCGAACAATTCGTTCGACGGCGATTCGAATAACGCTACTATTGATGTGAATGATGGGGAGATCTATATTGCCTGGGAAGATACGGGCGATATCAATAATAGTGGTTCGGATAAAGATATTATTTTGAAACAATTTTATCAATCTATGTGGCATGATTCTATTGTTATTTCAGATCATACACAGGATGGTAAGTCCACAAAGCCGGATATCGATGTGGATTTAGATGGCAATATACATTTAGTCTGGGTCGATGATGGTGAAATCATTGCGAATAATAGCGATAATGACATCATTTATCGCCAATATGATAGATTGTTGGATAATTGGAGTAAATATGTAGTTATATCGGATTGCCAAAATGACGGAGATTCTACTGAGCCGCGGTTAAGCGTAGCCAAAAACGGACGATTGGAGATAGTCTGGTCGGATGATGGGAATATAGATTCAAGTGGAATTGATCTGGATATAATTTATCGCACTAGTGCATATTTATATCCTTCCAATTTAGAATTACGAATCTGTTCCATAGGTCAAGATGCGGCTGATTGGAACCGTACTGGCAAATTTGACGGGCAAACTTTTATCAACCAAACCTTGCTTATAAATAAACTTAATACACTCATTGGTCAAATGACACTGCCTGAAGAAGAGCTTCAGTTGATATTTTACTCTGACTCTAAAGGTAAAATCAAAATCTCGGATTTTGAAATAACAATAACTTCAACACCCTTAAAACCGACCAATCTCCGTCTAATAAATGAAGAGCACGATCATGTAAAATCTCACAGCCCGATCCTTGGCTGGGACTTTCGTGATAACGACTCGATCAAGCAGGGCGGATTTGAAATCGAAGTTGGAAGTAGTGTTGACTCTAACGATATGTGGTGCTATAAGCAGGTGGACTATAAATATGAATTTATTGAATACGATGGAAATACTCTGAGCGACAATCTTTCATATTATTTCCGAGTTCGTGTTTTGGACCCTGATGGTGCCTGGAGTTTATGGAGCTCTTATTGTTATTTTACAATGAATGCATTACCCAACGTTATAGATTTGACACCAAAAAATGGTTTTGCTGATGTATTTATTGATATCGAATGGTATGGGACGGACTTAAATAATGATGATTTAAATTATACACTCGAAGCATATTTCAATAATACTTGGAATATCCTACTCGAAAAAAAACCGGATACCCATTACCGACTGAACACAGCGGGTTTGAAGTCTTATGAATTAGTGGATATTCGATGTAAATGCTTTGATGGCTATGAAGAATCTAAAGAATGGAACAATCCTGAGGGTAAGATTACTATAATCCATAACAACCCACCATCCATCGAGATCACGGCACCACCTGAAATTGGTGCGGTGGCAAATGATTCTTACCTAATCCGATGGAAATCCCATGATTTAGATGAAAATGATAAACTTAAAATTGATATTTTTTATGACATAGATACCAATCTCAATGAAAAAACCACAATTATACTGAACCAACCGGATACCGGGTCGTATTTATGGAATACCACTAAGATCTCTCATGGTGGGCAATATTATATTTGTATAGGAATCTCTGATAATAAGAGTTACAGTTTTAAATATAGTACGGGTTTATTAATTATAGACCATACGGTTGATACCAATCCGCCGCGAGTACTTACCACGGACCCACCAACTGATAGTCATAATATCCCTATCAACCAAGTAATTCGAGTACGGTTTAGTAAAGATATGAACACCAAAACACTGACTTCTGACTTTTTTATAGTCAAGGACTCATTGGATAGAAAAGTCGAAGGGAGTATCTGGTACAAGAGTACTGAGAAAGAATTGATATTTTATCCGGATAATTATTTAGATTTTGGTCAAATTTATTCGGTAATCGTCAAAGCGGGTATTTCTGACCTATCCGGAAATTCAATGGAGGATGATTATACCTGGAGCTTTTCGACCATACCGCGTGGTGTGGACAACAAACCTCCTAACATATTATCAGTAACCCCAGAGAACCTTCAAATGGAAATAGGTGCGAGACCGTATTTAACCGCGGTTTTCAGCGAGGAGATAGATATAGCTAGTCTTTCACCATCTCCGGTATTTATTTATGACCAGAATGGTAATTGTGTTGATACGGAAACAATATTTATATCCGACGAAAATAAGCTAAGAATAGACATCTATAGAGAATTGAAATTAGATACAAAATATACGGTATTTGTCACCTCAGAGATCCGTGACCTTGCGGGGCATGGGCTGGATGGGAATAAAAATGGAATCTCGGAGGGTTCACCGGTCGATGATTATCAATGGTCTTTTAAGACAGAAAAGTCAAAGAACGGATTAAATAACGACATTGCAGAAGAGAATATCGATTCATCCAATTTATATACCTGGAGCATAATTGGAATTATCATTATTATTATTATAACCGGTTTGATAATAAAGCGACAAGTCGCGCGCCAGAAATTTGCGGTTCATGATATTTTTGTAATATACCATGACGGTCGATTGCTTGCGCATCAAACATTTGAGAGTATAAGTAATATCGAGGAAAGTGCGATGGGTGGAATGTTAACCGCGATACAGAACTTCGTTGCCGAATCATTCCGTGACTCGGATACCGAAAAATTGGATGAGATTAAGTATGGTAAATTGAAGATTATTTTGATTCATGGTAATAGTATCTACCTAGCCGCAGTCTGCTCCGGTGAGCTGCATGGGCTTAAGTTTAAGAAAGATATGGTAAATCTACTTTCGTTTATTGAACTTAAATTCCAAAAAGTATTAGATAATTGGGATGGTAGTATGAAACAGGTTCGAGAAATACGCGAACTAATTCGAATTTAATTAAAAACTTGATTTTGGCGAATTAATCAACTCCCATCTTCCGCCATGCTTTTTTCGCTTTCAGGTATTCAGGTGCCGCAATGGCATACCTGAATCGTTCCGACCAAAAGAATTTCCATGGTTTACGAGGTAGATTATTTGATAATGCTTTTAAAAATTCCTTTACATACTTAATATTGTTCGGCGTAATATTTTGTATCTCCATCAAATGCAGTTCACCACTATGTGTAGGTTTTGTATCGTAGAAATTAATTATGAACTTTTCTGGGGCTGTTACATTAAACTGAAATACATATGAGAATTTAGGTAAAGGTAGAATTATCATTAATTTTGAATATGATTTATAACTTCGATTTCGTTCAAAAATATATCCCAGTTCTTCGAGTGTTTCACGCGTTATTTTTGCCATACTTTTGGAATTATAGCATACCGCCGAATGCCAATTTGTTTTTAACTTCTTTTTTTCCATGCATGGGCCCCGAAATTATGATAAGTCTAAATGATAGTAAACATAAAAAGAGCTTTAGATATTTTTGCATTTCGCAAGTTTGTTAATCAAAATCAATCCCAATCAACTGCTAGGTTCTCAGAAGTCGCTTTTGAATCCTCACCAGCTTCGTCAACTTCATCAAGCTCTTCGAGTTCTTCTACATCTTCAGCCTCAGGTGAACCCTTTATAGCTTTGGATTTCTTTTTTTTAGTTCGTATTCTGATAGGTTCTTCTTCTCCTACTTTTACTGTCAAACGCTTACCTAATTCTGTTTTTAATTTCTCAAAATATTTCATTTTTAGCTTTAAATTCTTCCTTTCCGAGTCAAAATCCAAACGCGCACTTTCTAATTTTTCCAGTTTATCCTTTAATAGCTGCCGATCATGAATTAATTGTTCCTCAGTAGTTTCTAATTCACCATATCTTTGATTTAAAGCATTCTCGTAATCCGCGATATCTTTTTGTTTATTCACCCACTCCTCCTCAAAGGTCTTTCTATCCCGTCTCAGTTTTTTCAGTGCCGCACTCAGTTTCTCTTCCTTTTCATTAACTTGTTTTTCAAGATCTATTCGGTTTGCTGCAAAGGCCCGCTCCCGATCTTCCAAATCACGCTCTTTCTCTGCAAGTTCCTCATTTCTCGCTGAATAAAAACTCCTGTCCTGGTTAACCATTTCCTGCGCGTCTATTACCTGGTTTTCCAGCTGTTTTAGGTGCTGTTTTTCTTTTTCTAGATTTTCTTTATTTTGCTTATATTTCTTGAACATTTTTTTCAATTTATTCATTTTGTTCTTATGGTCCTCATTAAACGTTTGTTCGGCTTCCGAGAGCTTCGCGTGTTCGGTTTTAATTTTATCTTCGAATTCCAGTTCAATCTCTTTCCTAACCGTTTTTTCAACCTCATCACTTAATTGCTCCCGGA
>CBFDAW010000227.1:0-5574 GCA_965602865.1 uncultured Thermoplasmata archaeon | reverse complement strand
ATTGAATCGGGAATGGCCACTGTTTGAAAAACAACATTAAATGTTCCGCACACCAAAAATACACATTTTAAAGATAGATATGGACTATACATTTACTATATAAATCCTCCCAAAATATTTATAAATGATGAAGTCGTAACCCTGTTGACCTCTTATAACCATTTGGATCGATATTTGGCTGAGATGAGGAAGAGAACTTAGAGATGGAGGGTTTTAATGATGAAAGATGAAAATGGATATATTGTGAGCCAGAATGATAGACAAATTAAATTGCGCAAGTTCTATGTAGTTCTTGTAGGATTAGTAATGATAATAAGTGGATTGCTCGTTAGTACAATGCCCGTAGGGGCGGGTTATATGCCCATGTCTGGTGGCTCCAGACAACCAGATTATAACAATTCATCAAACGACTTTGATCCTGTTATTGAAGCCGACTTGAGACCGGTCATGTACAAGTATCCGAACGATGGCTCGGCATGGGTGAACATAACTGTGAATGTAACCGATGATGATAATGATACCAGGGAGGGTGCAATGATCGTAAATGTTGTTCTTGGATCTGCAGATCTGCCTATACCTTCTACAGATATGACTTATGATGCCGTAGCTAGTGAAGCGGCGGGGATTTATAATGTGACCGATCAAGAAGGAATTTGGTATAAAAATGTACCATTACCCGCAAACGCGGCAGGTGATTATGAGATTAATGTCACAGTAACAGATAATGGTACAATTCCCGGACCAAAATCGAATTACACAATGCCGCTCATTCCCATTCGGTACTATCAAGTGAACCGTGCACCGAGAATAAGAATCGGTGCTGAAGGTGGAGTATTCACATATACTGTTGAAGAAGACTGGTATGATTTTTTCTACATAAACGAAACAATTTTCATTGATGACGATGTGGAGGGGCAACCATATCCATATACTGATGCAGATACTTTAAATGATTTTATGATTTGGTCAGAATTAGGGGAGTGGGATCAATATGGAGGATGGTTTGAGAATTTTACAATCGCGTTTAATCCAACCGATCTCTTCATGGTAGTAATTGCCCCGAATGAAAATAAATATACTTTACCCGCCGGTGAGCAGGTTAATTTAAGTGCAATCGACGGTAATGGGGCGAAAGTAGAAGCAACAATCACTGTTAAAATCACCCCGGAGAATGATGAACCGATATTGATAGGTATTAATACTTATAATGAAACCGCTGCAGAAATATCTGATGACGGGTTTACCATCACGACAACCCAGGGTAACTTCGTTAACATCTCAGTTAACGCTTCTGATGTCGATATAACTGATACACTAACTTATGCGCTCGTCGATGGTTCATTTAATGCAAGCACCACGGCATTGACCGATGTACCATTCGACATCGACCCGGCTAGTGGTGCGCTTAACTTTACACCGGATAATGACGCAGTAGGTGAATTCATGGTTAACATATCCATCACCGATAGTGTAATAACCACGCCCATAGAGGCGAACTTTACCTTCGTGGTGGTAAATGCGAACGATCCGCCTGCCATTTCGACAATTAACGCTATAGCTCCAACCGACCATGCAATCGCACTAACGGCTAAACAAGACACGGCGTTCACCGCGCAGGTGATTGCCACCGATCTGGACATAGAACGCGGATTGGCTGATGAGCAGCTAACATTTAAGGCGGATAGTACAAAATTAACGATTACGAAAATAGACAATACTACTGCAAACTATACCTTCACACCTACCAATGCCGATGTAGGCGAACTCGTCGTGAATATCACGGTCGAGGATACAGCGGCAGATGTCGTAGATTATGCAGTCGCTACGATCACGATTGCCGATGTGAATGATCCGCCGATGATCGAAAAGATCGATACCACCTCAGTACCCGCCGATAAATTGCATGACCTGTCAGCTACACCATTAACTGAAACTGCACCAAATGCTACATTCACCCTCACAGCAAGCGATATTGATTTCAATATTCCAACCGGCGAGAAACTGACCTGGGCGCAGAAAGTCGCCTCGTTAGATGCCAGTACATATGTGATCACGCCGGATGCTACGAAGGATAATAAATCTGCCGATATCACTATTGTCGGTGAGAATCTTGCAGACGGTGTACATACATTTAACTTCACGGTCTCAGACGATGGCGGATTATCCGATTATGTAGAGGTGAAGGTCAATAGGTCCTTTGCACCTGCATTTGTGAATGTAGCCCCAGCACTAACCCTGGCAACGGGAGCTACAACATTAAAGATAGATGAAACTATAACCATCAACGGTACGGTTAGTGATGACACCATACCAGAAGGCGGTGCATTAAAGGTAATGATCAAAATCGCTAGCGGAGAGAATGTGCTACTAGCCGAAACCACGGTAACTCCAAGCACCGGAGCATATACCTATGACTTTAAGATACCAGCGAAAGATACAGGCGGTAACTCATCGGTAGGTACCTGGACCATTTCGGTTTGGGCAACTGATGGCGAGCTGGAATCCACAAAGGCAACCGCTACTTTGACGGTTAAGGCGAAACCGAAAGCTGACGATGATGGAGACGACGACAAAGGCATGCTAGGTATGGGAGCAATGATGGATTATGTCCTAATAATCATCATTATTATAATAATCGTCCTAATACTGGTTATGGTCATGAAGAAGAAGAAACCAGAGGAGGCACCGGCACCCGAAGAGGGCATGGTACCAATGGAGGCAGAAGCACCTGCAGTAGAACAACAGTGCACATCCTGCGGTGCAATGATCCCCGCGGGCGCACCGACATGCCCCGCCTGTGGCGCACCGGCACCAATACCGCCCATGCCAGAGGGTATACCACCAGAAGGAGCACCCGTGGAGGGTGGAATATGCGCAACATGCGGTTCACCAATTCCACCGGGCTCACCGACATGCCCCGCCTGCGGCGCACCGGCACCACCGCCGCCGCCACCGGCAGAAGCACCTGTACCCGAAATGCCAGCAGAAGCACCACCATTCGAGGGAATGCCAGCAGAAGCACCACCACCTGAGGGAATGCCAGCAGAAGCACCACCACCTGAGGGAATGCCAGCAGAAGCACCACCACCCGAGGGAATGCCACCGGCAGAAGCACCACCACCTGAGGGAATGCCACCGGCAGCACCACCACCGGCAGAAGCACCACCACCCGAGGGAATGCCACCGGCAGCACCACCACCGGCAGCACCAGAAGGCGCCGCACCGCCACCAGGTATGGCAAATTGTCCACAGTGCGGCACACAAATCGCAGTTGGTACTACCCCATGCCCAAGCTGTGGGGCGGCCTTAAACTGGTAGAAACATTATAATGCCAAACAAGGATTGTGTATTTTACACAATTCTTTTTTTCTTTCTTTTATTTTAAAAAGAATTAATCTAGGCTAGCTTCTTTTTAAAATATAATATTAATGAATAAATCGAAACATTCACCCTCAAGGGGTATTTTTATATTTTATTCCCAGCCTCTTAAAAATATCTTTTGCTTTCCTATAATATTTCTCAGCATTTGTCTTATCTTTTTTGAGTTCATAAATCTTTCCAAAATCAAAATATTTCTTAGCAAGCGGATATGAAAGATGAAGTTCTTCTAGAATCTTTAATCCTTTTGAATAATAATCAATAGCTTTATCCCACTTCTGATGTTTTGAATAAATCATACCATAGTTACAATATGCTCCTGCAAGCTTGAACTTATCACCCACCTTATTTAAGATCTTTATTGATTCATCAAGGTAGGCTTTTGCTTTGGTAAAGTTTGTATTCATAGTGTAGATCTCGCTGGCATTGGTCAGTCCGTAACCGGTCTGGCGAATATCTCCGGTGTTTCTTGAGATATTAATACAATCTTCAAAATGTTTTAGTGCCTTATCGAATTCGCCTATGTTCAAATACACAACACCAAGATTGTTCATCACCTTTGCCATTGAATACATATCACCGGTTTCTTCAAGAACACTTATGCATTTCTCATGGTACTCGATAGCTTTATCATGAGCGCCCATATTACCGTATACCGTTCCTAGGTCCACATATACTTTGGCGAGCATTTGCGGCTCATCGGCTTTTTCTACGAAATCAAGGCTCTTCAATAGAAAATCTATAGCCTTTTCAAAATCACCTTTAATTCCAAAGATCTCACCTAGACCACGATAGTTATCTGCAATTCCCAGGTTATCCTGGATTTGTTTTGATATTTTAAGAGCATTCTCAAAGTTGGTTTCTGCTTTAACCAAGTCACTTCGGGTACGGTATATATGACCGATTTTACGTAGTGCTTTAGCCTTTACCAATGGAGTATCAATCTTTTCGCTTAACATTAATGCTTGATTATAATATTCTAATGCATTATTCAAATCACCGGTGATGGTTAGTATTTCAGCCTTGAGCAGCATCACATCCGCCCGGTATTTCTCAGGCGTGTTCTTCATAGTAAATTCTTCAACTATATTCATGAATTCTTCTAAATGCCCTTTATTTATGATCTCATCACCGTTTGCAATAGCCAATGATATGGCTTTATCATATTTATCTGCCTTTAAAAAATGGTATTGGGCTTCTATACTTGCCAAAGTACTACCGTCTTCCAGGTAATAATTACCGGCGGCATGGTGATAATGCTTTCGAATATTTGGTGGTAACCTTATATAAAAGAACTCACGGATCAGATCATGGATATCATACTGATCATAAGCTATCTCCTGTACAAAGTTACGCTCTATGAGCGCATCTAAAACCTCATAGTTCATATCATCATCGATAAACACCGCCTGGGAAGTAATAGGATATCTGAATACTGAAATAATGTTCATCAGAATCTTTTCTCGATCTTGTAAGCTGGAAAAAATCTCCTCGTAAATGTATCTTTTAATATCTATCTGGTCCGCAATATTCTTTACGGGGCTGATAAGTTCAAGAAATAATGGGTGGCCCTTGGTCAAGTTATAGATCTTTTTGAATAAATCATCGTTTATATTCTTATGCTTAAGCAATTTCCTACTACTATTTTCATCCAAGCCGTCTAACTGCAGTTCCGCCACCAGCTTTTTCACCACCACATCACCACGATCATAGAATGGTAGAATTCGTCTTCCAACGATTAGCACATCAACACTTTTGATACGACTTAAGATTTCAATCAATAAAGAGAAAAACTCCGCGATGTCCTCTTTAATTCGCTGGAAATCGTCGAAGATTAATAACATCTGGGAATTATCCAGTTCATCGTTAAGAATCTGTGAAATATCATTTAGATCTAAACTATGCTTTCCAGTCAAGTACGACTTTAACCGTTTTCGATGGGTTTTTGATAAAAAATCAGCAAATACAAGAAATGTATTGCGCATGGTGTCCCAGCGGTGGAATCGGTACCAGAAAATATGTTTCTTACCATGGAAGATATTCATTATTTTACTTGCCAATGTAGTCTTTCCAATACCCGGGATACCATATATTACAACAATTTTATAATTTTCATCCAGGAGCCAGGTTTTGATCTTCGTCAGTTCCTTTGTTCGGCCCACAAAGTTTCGTGGTTGGGGGGAATCTTCGATATAC
>CBFDAW010000226.1:0-5583 GCA_965602865.1 uncultured Thermoplasmata archaeon | reverse complement strand
GAAAAGGGTCTTAACGGAAGTTAGCCGAGCATGCCACCCGTCTATAGTGAGCGAAGCGAACGATGACCGGTGTTGCGGGCACGCATGTAGACTATTGATAAAAATTCAAAACGGTCTGGTATTAACCTTGACACCTATCACCTAACACCTATTACTTACATTTTACCAAAAATTTGAGAAGAGGCATTTTTTTTATTAAAATCTTCAAAGATTCTATTTTAAGATTCCTTATGTATATGGTAAGCATGTCTACTCATCTTAGTGGTTTTTCATACATATCTGGGCAAGTTTATTGAAAATCTCTCTATCGCGTAGCGCTAGCGGATGGTTTGGGTTTATCTTTAAGACTTCATTAAAACATTTAATAGCCTCTTCTATCTGATCAAGGCTAACTTGAGCAAGAAGCATACCCTTATTATACCAGCTAGCAATAAAATCCTTTTTGAGAGCAATGGCATTATCGTAGCATAGAATTGCCTTTTCTGGGTAATTCAGTTTTTTGTATATACAGCCTTTATAAATCCAGGCGATAAAACTCTTTGGATTTATATTAATAGCTTGATCAAAGAATTCAATAGCCTTTAATCCGTTTTCCTTATCTGGCTTACCAATGTACCATAATTTCTTGCCTTCATTTATCCAATATAGCTCAGAATTTTTATCAGTTGGGTCTTGGTCTTCTAAATAATTTTCTTTAATAGTTAATAATGGTTCAGGAAAGAAACATCCGCTCTCTTCATTTGTTATACCCAAATCCGACTTCACCTTCAATTCCAATTCCCTATGAACCTGATCGGAGATGTTATACTTCTCTTGTAACTTCTTTAACATGGTTTTCTCCATATCAGTCAACAGTCCATCCATCCACACCTGTTCCAAAGTCATTTTATATTCCTTAATGCCTGGATTTGGTGCAGTGGATCTTACCTCATTTTCAAGTTTCCAGTGCTCTTCTTCGCTGATCATTAAGTATTCTCGTAATGTATCAAGAATCTTAGCTTCATCATAAGTGATAACGCCATCAAGCCATGCCATCTCAAGAGCTTTACGGTACGCCACGAATTTAGAAGGGCCATCTATTTCTAACATCATACCACCGATTGAATTGATATATGTAAAATAACCAATATATTTTCAAGGTTAATATTCATAATTTGATATGTTATGGTAACTCTATATTTATTTTTTTTCATAATAAGAAAGTAATTATAAATCGTTATTAAAAAAATCAGAATCAATTTTCTTGATTTCATAAATTTTTTTACTTTTTACGCCTATATTATATTCTATCATGAGTTCTCCGAGTTTATTACCTTCTATCAGAATTATATTTTTATTTACATTTTGTAGATCTTGCTCAAAATTCTTTTGAAAATTCGAGGTTGTAATAAATACGCCCTTATTTAAACCATTTAATTCTAAAGTCCCCACAAAATCGCGGATCATTGACGCAGTTATTGGTATATTATCCTTAAACCTGTTTGCCCGAAAATATATTCTATCAAAACCTAATCTATCTGGGTTAATAAAACCGTCAATTCTACCATCGATAGAGCGATTGAAAACTTCTCCATTACCATAACCCATATTTGATAATAATTTTAGAACAATTTTTTCAAAAAATAGAATAGAACTTTTTCTTAATTTATCAAGTATTTCGATACCCATATCATCTTTTATTGATTCATATCCAATTTGTATCAATTTATCTGGTGTTTGTTTTTCATTACTTTCCACGCTCTCAGTTATACTATTTAATTGCTCCTGTGTTTGAATTTCTATATGTTCTACATTATTAGTTATATGTTCTAATCTTTCAGGCGTTTTAGTTTCATTCTTTTCTACAGCCATAGGTACATTATTCAATTTCTCTAAAGTTTGTACTATTTTATTTTCTACATTTTCGGTTATACTATCCAGTTTTTCTAATGTTTTTATTGCTTTCTTTTCAACATTTTCAGTAATACTGTCTAATTTAACTAAAGTCTGAATTTCTTTCTTTCCTACTTCCTCTGGGGCGGCATCTAATTCTACCACATTTTGTATCTCATCGTTTTCTAATACTTGTTCATGAAATGATATCTTAATCTCATCAGGGTTTTTTTTGACTATTTCGATTCCTTTCTGGGTTATTGTCAAATAACCTTTTTTTGGATTATCTAGAAAGCGGCCTTTTTTTAAATAATATTTAGCCCATCTAACCCTATTATTAATAACCGGTATAGAGCCATTAGGTAATAATTTATTTTTTTGTGTTTCAGTTAGGTTGAAGTAGTCTGTAATAAATTCTAACACTTCTTTAAATGAATGTAATTTTTGATCGGATAAAAATTTTAACATTGGCAGTGTTATTTCTTGATAAAGTGGGATTGTCATTCAAATTATATATAGAACGGTACAGCTATAAAAAGATTTTTTTAAAGGTAGCTTGTACAATAATTTCGAGATAGAATTCATAATTGGAATAAGCTGAATAAAATTATCGAATAATTAACAAGCTTTAATGGTGTATTATTAGGATGTGTAATTAAATATTGATCGACCACTATGATATTATAACGATTTTAATCGTTGGCAGGAGGGTGGGACCACTACGCAGTGTTAATAAAATTAACCGCTGGTAGGAGGGCTCGTTTGGAACTTTCCCGACTCCAGCCAGTGATTACCTACGCAAATAAATCGTAACGATCTAACCAACGATTATTATCATGTTAATATCGTAGTGGCCCCCCCTCCTTCCAGTGATTAACATTGATAATGAATCGAAACGGTCCGATTAGACATCCTATTAACTTATCAATACAGAGAACATCCCCTCATTCCACATCGAAAAAAAAGTAAAAGAAAAGTAAAAATAATAAAATATATATATTATATACATTATGCAAATAGTATATAGAAAAAAGTACCTGGGGGTTTTTAGATGAGTAAAATCAAATCCTGTAGAATTGTAGTTTTAATATTAATAGTAATTTTGTGTATTAGTTCATTTCCTAACCTAGTATCTGCTCATCAGGATTCTTTGAATGTAATCATGACCTGTGAGAACCAAGATAAAGTATTCTCAAGTGGGGATTCAGCAAAGGTTACCGTGCATGTATTCGATAAGGGTAGTTATGTAGATGCAGATAACAAACCTACTTTATCGGTAAACCAATATTCAAGTGGCGAAATTGACACGCAAGAAAGAGAACTGGGAACTGAAAAGACATCAACGGGTAAATATGAAAGTACTTTAACTATAATGGATAGTGATATCGAAAATTATGAATATTTGGAGTTAGAATTAAAAGACACTGAAAAAACTTCTTCCGGGTCACGGGCCCGAGATTATGGTTACTACTATAGCCACTATGATGATGAATATGCGGTAGGCTATGGTAGAGATAGCAAGACAGATGATACATATAATTTCGTATACTCTGATGAGGTGAATGATATAATCTTAAATCTAAAAAGAAAGGAAAAAATGGAAGTGGCTATTGAAATCGATGATTGTCCGGATTATCCATTTAATCCTGGGGACACCATAGATATTACGATAAAAGTGAGTGAAGATGGAGACAATATAGCCCCGGGTGATTTTAAGTTAATTTTAGGACACGATGATACCGATGGATATGAAACCGAGGAGCTGCCGTATAACAATCCCAGTGATGGTGTTTATAAAGCATCTTATACAATTCCATCCAGATTAACTAAGTGTACTTCTTATTCTATCACGGCAAAGGCGGAACTTACCGACGATAACAATGATGAAACCTGGGATGATACTGCTCATTTATCATTTGAATTGAATTTTTTTGATATTTGGTATCATAAAATTAGCAGAGATGAAACCGAGACAAAGTTTGATATCTGGGTTTCCGACATGGACGGTAAAGCAGTCTCTAATGCGGGGGTATATCTATTTTACGAAATTTATAAAACATATGATTACGAAGATAGCGATCACGACGGTTTTTCAGATAATTTTGAGATTCATTGTAAGACTGACCCGAATGACCATTCCAGTTATCCGGAAAATATTGATTTAGATGATTCGGATAACGATGATATCTGTGACAAAGAGGAAGAATTCTATGGTTCG
The DNA here is from genome assembly GCA_965602865.1 of uncultured Thermoplasmata archaeon. Taxonomy (GTDB): domain Archaea; phylum Thermoplasmatota; class Penumbrarchaeia; order JAEHCK01; family JAEHCK01; genus CBFDAW01. The sequence goes on along the minus strand of CBFDAW010000226.1, from coordinate 1,493 downwards.
GACCCAAAAGATAGATATAGTAATCCAGATTGGCCCGAGTATATCCGTAACAGCGAAGTCAAAACTACGGATAATTTAGGTAAGGCAATTTTTTTGATTGAAACGACCGAGGACGACATAGGTATTGACGGGTATGTAAAAAAAGGAGAGTTAAATCAGACATTCCATGGTAGGATATCTTCTGAGACCGAAGAAGAGGAGCCAACAGAGCCTGAACCGTCCGGGTCCGGATTTGAGGTATTGTCAAGTGATAATATAAATTTTATATCCCTGGGTAGTACGACAGTCTCGAAACAATTTATAGCTTTTTTAGAAGGTGAGAAACTTGAATCCGCGGATGTGTATTATTATTTATACACCGCAGAAAAAATTCTAACTTACGGTGATGTAACTACCAGTACAGATGGAAAGTTTTCAATAAGTTTCACGCCGCCAAGCAAAGAATGTGCCATTCATTTTAATTTTGAGACCTCCACGGGAGACCACCCTAAACCGTTTGTGGATTATGGCTGGGAAGATTCCGACTGGGATGACTTTTCAGACAAATTCGAGGATTTTAAAGGCACAGACCCCGATGATAGGTATGATTATCCATCGAGCATTAAAGATTCTGATGACGATTATTATTGTGATAAGTTTGAAATATATCTGGGCACTGACCCCGAAGATCCCTCGGATTACCCGTGCGATTATAAGGATTCGGATTGGGATGGCTTTGGTGATGAGTTCGAGATCTCAGAAGGTACCGACCACGATGATGATAATGATTATCCGGACCCTTATAAAGATTCAGATAGCGATGGTTATAGTGATGAGTTCGAAACCTCAAAAGGCACGGAGCCTAATAATTATGATAGTTATCCATGTAATTACATAGATAGTGATGGTGACGATTATAGTGATGATTTTGAGACCTCGGAAGGTACGGATCCTGAGGATGAATATGACTATCCATGTGATTATAAGGATTCAGATTACGATGGCTTTGGTGATGATTACGAAATATATTGCGGAACCAATCCTGATAGTTATTATGATTATCCCACACAAGATCCCGAGGATACTACTGATTCTGACGGGGACGGCCATTACGATGGTGAAGAAGAATATTATGGTACCAACCCAGATGATAATAATGATTATCCATTCAACTCTTATGAAGTAGATTCGGACTGGGATAACCATTGTAATCTTGAGGAAGAATATTACGGTACCGACCCAAATGATAATAATGATTATCCGTACAACTCTTATGCAGTAAATTCAGATTCCGACAACTATTGTGATCTTGAGGAGAAATATTATAAAACTGACCCAGATGACAGTTCAGACTATCCGTACAAAGCCTATTCAATAGATTCGGATTGGGATGACCATACCGACGCTGAAGAAATATATTACGGAACCGACCCAAATGATTCGGCTAACCATCCAGAAAATTCGGTACTGTCCTAACCTGCGGTAGTTAATTATAGTTGTAATGTATTTCCCCA
>CBFDAW010000225.1:0-5611 GCA_965602865.1 uncultured Thermoplasmata archaeon | reverse complement strand
AAACCGATATCGAGATTTCTTATTCTGATTTGAATACTATTTCAAATAACAATTTAATTAACTCTATAATGGGGATTGCTATCTATTCTTCAAAATCGAACACTGTAACAAATAATGAAATTTCCAGCACTTTATGGGGAATTCAATTAGATGAGTCGGAAGGAATTACAATCAAGAATAATGAAATGGATTTTTCGGGTATATATCTCAGCGGTGCTCAATTAAAATATTGGGATTCACATGATATTGACACCTCGAACACAGTCAATGATAAGGCTGTTTACTACTGGAAAAACAAGCCCAGTGGTAAGATACCGTTAGGTGCCGGACAAGTGATTCTTGTAAATTGTCAAAATGTCATTATTGAAAATCAAAATTTCAATCATGTGAATTATGGTGTGCAAATAGCATATTCAAATGATAATACGATAAAGAATAATGCTTTTTCTTTAACACTATTTGGTATTTATCTTTTCAACTCCAACTCCAACTTGATAATAAATAATATTTGCACAAATTCTAGTGAGGGCTTTCATTTTACAAATTCAAACTCAAATACTATTATGAATAACACATACTCAAATAATTGGTACGGTATGTCATTTTACGATTCTGATTCAAATACGATTACATACAGTAATTTTTCCGATAACGACAATGGAATTTCCCTCGAGGACACAGCTTCAAATATAATTAATAATAATATAATAACATTTAACACTCACCAAGGACTGGCTCTTATTTATTCTGATAATAATATTATTTATCATAATAATTTCATCGATAATGACATTCAAGCTCTATATATAGGTTTAGGTACAAATCAATGGGACAATGGTCATAGTGAGGGTAATTATTGGTCTGATTACACTGGTTTGGATAACGGCGGTGATAATCGGGTATCGGGCGATGGTGTGGGTGATACTAAGCTTTCGCATTTGGCCTTGGATTATTATCCATTTATGAATCTCTCAGGTTGGTTATATCCGGGGATACCGTATATTTATGATCCCGGTGAATTCGATTGCGATGGAAATTATTTACTCTCATGGCGAAAGGCCGCCAGAACTACTTATTATGACTTGCTGGAGGCTAAGGACTACTCATTCGCAACTTCTGTAATTAGTTACTCTTGTTCGAATACCGTTTTGAAAATTGAGGGTAAACAAAATGGTACTTACTACTATCGCCTCAGGGCATATAATGATGCCTATGTTTCCAATTGGTCAACTATTGTTGACATGGAGGTTGACTTTCCACCCAATACGCCAAAGTATCTTCAAGTATCGGTATACTCAGCAGGAAACGCACTTAACCTAACTTGGGCACCTAACCAGATTGACACGAAGCGATATGACATCGAGTATAAAAACGACAATATTGATGATTGGGAACATCTTGCTTCACTCGAACATCCTACTAGTTGTTATAACCATAGTGGGTTAACAGATGAGATTACATACTATTATCGCCTTCGAGCCTGGGATTTCCGAAACCAGACGTCTGGGTTTTCCGAGCTAGTAAGTGGAATCCCAAAAGATACAAACTCCCCTGCGCCACCCCAAGGAGTTACTACCCTTTCAACGTCTATTGATCGAATAGAATTATTTTGGGAAACTAATACTGAGCCGGATATTAAATGTTATAACATTTATAGATCCACCTTACCTAATATTACGGATTGGGGAAAGCCCATTGGAAGTGCATTGAAAGGTAATGAGAAATATATTGACGAGAAGGATTTAGAAGAACTTACCACTTATTATTACGTACTAACCGCTTATGATGAGGTCCCCAATGAATCCGGGTACTCAGATTTGGCAATTGGTACGACAACACTCGGACAACATGGACCAGAAATAAATTACTCGATCGCTAACTTTGAAATTCCCGAAGATGGTTATGATGACTCATCAATCAATCTTAATCATTGGTTCAAAGATATTAATGGTGATGTGCTCTCGTTCCGGTGTGAAGGTGATGTACATTTGGAGGTTATCGTTTACCAAGAGAATGGCACAGTAGTTATACACCCTGAGCCAAATTGGAACGGTAAAGAGACTTTAACATTTTTCGCTTCCGATGACACAGACGAAAGGTCTGATAACATTACAATCACAATTACACCTGTTAATGATCCCCCAGAACATGTTAAGATTAAAACACCAGACAATGGACTAACGGTTGTTAACGATACAAGTATAACTTTTAATGCTGAATATAATGATCCAGGCATTATATATGGTGATCTACTGACCTGTGCCTGGTTCTCGAATATATCCGGCAAACTCGGTGTTGGTGAAATCCTGAGTGATGTAAAACTACCGGTGGGTCATCATTTGATAATCTTGGAGGTTTCGGATAGTTACGGTGAAAGTTCTAGTGCAATGGTAAATATTTCCATCATAGAAAAAGACAAATTGGATAAAATAGAACCAAACATGGACAAAGGCGAGAAATCAGATGAAATGAGTAATTCAAATTTGATTGTTGCCGGTGTTGGTATAATAATAATTATAGTTGTAGTCCTCCTAGTTTTGGTCTGGTACAAGATGTTTAGAAAAAAAGGAAAAGACAATTAAGTAGTATTTCTGATTTGTAACTCCAATCATTACACTATCCAGATTAGGCATAGGAACTTTAAATGCATTTTTTACTCTTGTTGCCCTGATGTGACCCTGTACCTGATATTAAAAGGAAAAAAATTTATATATATATTGGGGTAATGGTTGAGAGCTAACAAGAGGGGCAAAATGAGCGCGTTCATTATTAGAAGATCTCTGCTGGCTATATATATTGTGTTTTTAATAGTTACCGCAGGGTTTATTGGCATTCTAATGTTCGAGGGTGTGCTCGATAAAGATGGTGCAGTTGCTGCTACTACACGATATGTTGGCGGCGGAGGATCAGGTAATTATTCCAAAATTCAAGATGCGATTGATGCTGCATCGGATGGAGATACAATCAGGGTGTTTGCTGGGAATTATAACGGCTCAGTGGTTATTGACAAAATGATATCGTTGATCGGAAATGGTTCAACAAAAACCACAATCAATGGCAGCGGAAGTGGCGATGTTGTTAGAATCACTAAAGATTGGGTGAACATAAGTGGGTTCAATATAACAAATAGTGGTAATGAAGCTGATCCAGAATTTGATTCAGGGATCGAATTGGGTAATGTTCAAAATGTAACCGTCTGTGACAATTCTTGTATATATAACAATTATGGTATCCTTCTTAAAACTTCACAGTCAAACACGATTTTTAATAACACATGTAATTTCAATAGTAATGTCGGTATAAATTTAATTAATTCTAATTCGAACATTATTGAGAATAATACCTGTAATTTGAACATTTATGCTGGACTTTATCTGGATAAATCAGATTCAAATACAATTGAAAACAATACTTTGATCTCAAATTATATTTATGGAATTTGGTGCTATAGATCTGATTTAAATACTTTAAAAAACAATTCATGCAAATTTAATAAATGGTATTGTATCTAATTATATGAATCAGAATCGAACAATCTCAAAATGAATACCTGTAACTTTAATAACCACAACGGCATCTTATTCTATCTTTCAAACTCAAATACCATTGAGAATAACATTTGCGAGTATAATGATATTTTTAACATGCAACTATATTTATCGGATTCCACTATAATCATTGATAATTCTTGTATTTCTACTAACGGACAAGGAATTGCTATTTTAGCATGCGTATCAAATACTATCCTGAACAATGAGATGACCTCATGTGGCTTATTTTTAGACGGGACGGACCTCAAGTATTGGAATACACACGATATCAGTACCACAAATAAAGTAAATAATAAGCCGGTATATTATTGGAAGAATAGAGTTGGGGGTACAATTTCTACGAGTAACAAAGATCCCGGGCAAGTACTACTAGCTAACTGCTCTAATATTCTAATTGAAGATCTAGACCTTAATAATGGTCCACTTGCTATAGAAGTTGGGTATTCATCATCCAACACAATTTCCAATAACTTATTCTCAAACAATCCTTATGGAATCCTTCTGTATATGTGTTCTAGCAACACTATTACTAACAATCACTGTAATTCGAATTCTTATAATGGTATCTGGCTGGTGGACTCTGACCAGAATACTGTCATAAATAACATCTGTGAATCGAATGATTTGTTTGGTCTATTCATTTACCGTTGTGATAATAATACTATTATCAATAATACCTTTTCATCGAACATTAACCATGGTATTTATTTATCCAGTTCACAGGGTAATATTATCCAAAACAACAGCGTTTCAGAAAACCAGTATGACGGGATCTCTATAAATGAGTCTGATCATAATACAATTATCAATAATAATATTATATTAAATAATGAAAATGGAATCCATATTTTGAAATCTGATAATAATAGACTATATTATAACAACATTGTAAATAATGCAAATCAAGCGATTGATACAGCTGGAATTAACAACCTATGGCATAATGACCAGTATGAGGGTAACTATTGGTCGGATTACTCAGGTCTGGACAATGGTGCTAATGATCGGATTGTAGGCGATGGTATTGGAGATACCAACATACCACATTTAGGTTTGGACAACTTCCCGTTCATGAACCAATCGGGTTGGGTATTCCCAGGGATCCCGAGAGTACTCGTACCGATTTTGGATTCAACCGAGTTTGATTCTGATGGAAATTACACGATCTCCTGGAACTTTAACAGAGGTACTGAGTGGTATATATTGGAAGAAAAATACCATCATAATCTACAATTAATTTCTTCCACTGAAGTGTACAATGGTTCAGAGTTCGCTTATCAAGCTTATAACAAACCAAATGGAACATACGATTATCGCTTGAAAGCATATAGTGGGCATTATGAAAGTGATTGGTCGAACAACGTTAAAGTCATTGTAGATTGGCCACCAAATATTCCTGAAAATCTTAATGCCTCAGTATATCCTGCAGGAAATGCACTTAATATCTCCTGGGACCTGAACCTCATAGACACTATAGAATATGATCTTTATTATAAAGATAAAGCAGATGGACCTTGGAAGCTTATTGATACATTTGAGCATCCGATACAATCATATGATGATACAGGCCTTCAAGACGGGAAGACATATTATTATGAGCTCCAAGCAAGAGATGCACGGAACCAGTTATCAAAATTTTCCGAAATAGTCACCGCAACTCCTGCAGATTCAATGGCACCGGTGCCACCCACCGGCCTGGCTATGGTTGAGATATCATTTGATTGGATCAACCTAACTTGGGAATCAAATATTGAAAATGATATAAAAGGGTATCATATCTATCAAGAAAATCGTTCGAAGCTAATCGACCCCTGGGATATGATTGGTACTACACAATTTGGCAAGAATTATTATATTATTACTGGTCTGAAAGAGCGTACAGAATATCGTTTCGTAATTACTGCCTTTGATGAAATCCCCAATAATTCTACTTACTCTAATTGGGTCTCGGTAACCACCTTATTAGGTCCTCACGGACCTGAAATCAACACATCATACTTTACTTCCTTAGGGATTAACGCAAAATAACTTTTACTTATTATCATTCATTTTCGCTATCT
>CBFDAW010000224.1:0-5658 GCA_965602865.1 uncultured Thermoplasmata archaeon | reverse complement strand
CATAATCAATAGTATCCCCTGAATCACCAAAAGATTCACCTTCATCATCATTCATAGGTGTTCCATTAAGTATACCAGTTAATTGGTCAAATTCCAACCAATTAGCATTTGTTGAAATATTCCAAAAGATCAGCTGATCGATATTTGTCACATCAATATCTTCAAATTTATATTCTACTTCATAATAAATATCTTCAAAGGCAGTGATATTATCTTTAGTTGTGATATTTGGTGGGGTATTATACACGATTGGATTATTCATTAATGGTGTTATCCAAATGAACGTATCATCGGTCGCATAGAACTGATAAGTATGAGTTCCAATATCTAGATTTTTAACTTTAAAATAATAATCTTTTCCATCTATATAGTTTGTATCGGTCTGATCAACTTCGATCATGGTATATTCTGTACCACTAATCTTAACAATTATTTTCGTAGGGCTCATATTTAATAAGTGAGTATATTTAAATGTAAAATTGAATTCTGTACTCGTATTTCCCAATGTTGGTGCTACACCTGGAAGACTTAAGATAATTGGTAAGGAAACATTTCTATAAAATATATCCCAATCCGTATTTGCTCCATTTGTATTGTTTTTATCTTGCCAAATAATGTGGCTTTTACCCTGATCCACAAAGATATCAGGCCATTTCGATTCGAAAGTATTAGAATTTTTACCTGGTATTGGTTCTGAAATTACTTGTACATTTTCCCAAGCAGAGCCAGTAAGATTACATTTATAAAATATATCAAAATCACCGCTGGCATTGTTTGTATTATTAAAGTCATACCAGACAACATAGATTTTATTGTATTCCACTGCTATTCTTGGATATAAAGAATCCCCGATATTATTATTTTGACCATAAATAGGTTCTGAAATAACCTGTACATTTTCCCAGGAATAACCAGTAAGATTACATTTATAAAATATATCCATATCTTCGCCTGCACCGTTCGTGTTCGTAAGGTCCCACCAGATTATATATATTTTACAATTTTCTACTGAAATTGAAGGATCCTGTGAATGACCCGTGTTAATATTATAACCTTCAACGGGTTCTGAAATTACTTGTACAGTTTCCCATCCATAACCAGTAAGATTACATCTAAAAAATATGTCCAAATCTAAACCTGCATTATATGTGTCATTGCTATCCATCCAAACCAGATATATCTTTCCATTTTCAACTGCAATATCTGGACCAATCGAAGCACCTGTATTTATATTATATCCAAGAACAGGTTCTGAGATAATTTGTATAGTATCCCATGATGAACCAGTTAAATTGCACCTAAATAATATTTCCCCTTCTATACCTGAATTATCAATATCTGAGTAGTCTTGCCAAGCTACATATATCTTATCATTTTCAACTTCAATTTTTGGGAGACCTGAATCACCAACATTATTATCAAAACCTATTATTGGCTCGGAAATTACTTGTATGGGCTCCCAAGATAAACCTGTAATATTACATCTATAAAATATATCTGAATCTGGTCCTGAGTTGTGTGTATTGTTATAATCAAACCAAACAACAAAAATTTTTTCATTCTCGACTGCAATAGAAGGGTTATATGATCCCTTAATATTGAGATCCAAACCTTCAATAGCCTCGGAAATTACTTGAATTTCTGACCATTTCGTGCCATCAAAATATCTAAAAAATATGTCATAATCTCCACCAGCTCCATTATAATCAGTGTTATCACTCCAAACTACATAAATCTTATCATCTTCAACAGCTATTTTAGGTTTTCTAGACTGATTAATATTGTTATCTTGTTTGAGTATAGGTTCGGAAATTACTTCTATTTCTCCCCAATCGAAATCTCCGGCTCTGGGAGGATTATCATTAGATCTTGTAGGTGAAGTGCTGTTTATCTCATAATCAGCATTTTTAGCGTTTGAATCAAAATTCCAGCCTACAATTAATGTACTCAAATATATGATGCATATTACAATAATCGATATGAATTTTGTTTTCAAATCATTTCACCTTTCCTCACTCTTTTCTTTTACAATAGGTTTTTCCGGCTCCTGAACTTGAGGGGATAGTTGTGGTTGAGAAACCTGTGGCTGCGAAATTTCAACTTCGGGAGTTTGTTCAGGCGAAGGAGGTTTACCAGTTTGTTCGGGAGTACTTGTTGGTACTGCTTTCTCTAATATTGGCTGTTCACTAGCTCCTGGTGGCTGTTGCTCGCTAATAGCAGGTTGTTCTTCTGAGTCATCCCTTGTTATATCTTCACCAGTATGTGATTCGATTTTACCCTTTAATTCTTTGTAGGTTTCTAAATCAACCTCGCTTCTTAAAAACCGCTCTTCCAAAAGTTCTAATTTTTGAGCTTTCGATAGCGTTGCTTTCGGAAGTTGAAATTGCGTTTCAATAGTGGTTGGTGCTAATGAAGGTATAGAAATCGTTTCGCTTAAAATTGCATCAGATGGTTGAACTTGTGCTTTTGGTGAGGGTAATTGCTCTGAGATAATAGCTCGAGCAGCCAATGGTGTTGCTATATCCGTAGTAGGTGTTGCACTTGGTAAAGCTATGTGCTCGGGCGGGGCTCGTAATATTTCCGCTTGTACAGTTGGAAGCTTCATAGCTTTTCGTTTCTTCAATACTAACATTAAAATTAAAACTGTAATAATTATTATAACAATGACAATTAACAACAACCAGTACCAGGATATTTCCTCGGTTGAGATTTTATCTATAGTTTTAATGTCTGGCGTGGTCAAGTTACTGGTTTTTACTGATTCTAAGCCATCGAACGCTGTGAAATAATACAAGTGTGTTCCTTCTGATAATATTGTACTATACTCATAAATGCCATTTGATGCATTTTCACCAGATTTTAATTTCAATGTATAAACTCTACCATCAATAACAACTTGAATAAAAACAGGCACATCATCATCTTCATCATAATAATGTACTGAAAATATAAATTCTGTTTTAGTATCCCCTGCTAGAGGCGTCATTGATGCATTATATAATTTCGGTGGATGATTCTTCTGTAATGGCATTTTTAAAATTTGAAGTGTGAAGTTATGATAATCCCAGCCATTCTTACCATCGGTTACAGAAACATTCACCCAATAAATACCAATATCACTTATAGAGGGAATACCATTCAACCATCCATTATATATATCTATTGTTAACCAGTCTGAAGCATTAGTATTTACAGACCAAGATAATATAATTGGCGGCGGGTCAATATCGTCTGCCTCATAATTTATGGAATATATTTCACCCACTGTCGCATTTGTTTTATCTTTTGTGATTATCATCGGTGGATCATTTGTATTCAACACAGTCAATGTGAAATTCGTATAATCGATATATTCAGTATCACTCACTGAAACATTAATCCAATAATCACCCACATCATCGTTAATGGGCAAACCCTTAATACTCAATGTTGTTGTATCAAATATTAACCAGTTTGCATTTGTTGCAAAAGCCCAATTTAATTCAAAGGGGGCATTATCCACATCTTCGGCTTCATATTTCACTTCATATAATTCATCTTCAATAGCAATTAGATTATCTATTGTAATAATTTTTGGCGGATCGTTTACATTTAAAACTTTTAAAGTAAAATTCGAAAAATTAAAATACTCATTATCACTCACAGAGATATTAATCCAACATTCGCCTATATCGTCATTTGTGGGTGTGCCACTTAAAATCGCGGTTATTGAATCAAAAAATAACCAACTTGTATTAGTGATAATGTTCCAATTCAAATCATCAGGAGTATTATCGACATCTTCAGCTTCATACTCTACTTCATAGAATTCGTCTTCAGTTGCTATAGTAATATCTTCGGTTATAATATTTGGTGGGTCATTGACACCTATAACCGTTAATGTAAAATTCGTATAATCTGTATCTATTGTATCATTGATCGTGATATTAATCCAATATTCACCCACATTATCGTTTGTAGGTATCCCTTCTAATATCGCTGTTTTTGGATCAAATTCCAACCAATTAGTATTTATTGAAAAATTCCAAGAGATCGGCTGACCCACATTTAGCATATCAATATCTTCATATTTATAATTGACTTCATAATAAACATCTTCAAATGCTGTAGAATTATCTTCAGTTGTAATATTTGGTGGGGTATTATACATTATTGGTTTATTCACTAATGGTGTTAACCAAGTAAATGAATTATCAGAGGTATAGAACTGATACGTATGAATCCCAATATCTAAATTTCTAATATTAAAATAGTAATCTTTCCTATCCACATAATTTATATCAGCTTGATCAACTTCGATCATGGAATATTCTATGCCACTAATATTAACAATTATTTTTATTGGAGGCGTATTATCATAATGAAAGTAAGATATTGTAAAATTAAAATAAGTACTAGTATTACCAAATGTAGGTGATATATTCGGCTGATTCAAAAATAATGGTGATGGATCCCTTATCTGTCTGTAAAATATATCCCGATCTGTTCCTGCACTACTCGTATTATTCATGTCTCCCCAAACTATATAGCTCTTTCCAAGATTTAGCATCATATCTGGCGAATCAGAACGTTCAATATTGAAATTACCACCCTCTACAGGTTCTGAAATTACCTGTACAGGTTCCCATGGAAGATCATTAAATTTACATTTGTAAAATATATCCAAGTCCGATTGGGCATTGTTTGTTTTGTTACTATCACTCCAGACTATATAAATTCTACCATTCTCAACTGCTATTGCAGGTCCCCTAGAGTCCCCATTATTAGAATTTACTCCTTGGGTGGGCTCAGAAATTATTTGGATATTCTCCCAACTGGAATTAGTAATATTACATCTGAAAAATATATCATCATCAGTTCCTGCATTATTTGAGTTGTTATTATCTTGCCACACTATGTATATGTTGCCATTCTCAACTGTAATTGCGGCATATTCTGAGGTGGCAGTATTGAAATCTTTTCCAAAAATAGGTTCTGAGATCACTTGTATATCTTCCCAGCCAGTTCCAGTAAGATTACATCTATAAAATATATCATAATCATAATTTACTCCACTTGCATTGTTTGTATTATTTTTATCTTCCCATACTACATAAATTTTATTATTCTCAACTGCAATTGCTGGTTCCATAGATGGTCTAAGGTTGAAATCATAACCTTCTATAGGTTCCGAAATAACTTGTACCGGTTCCCAATTTAGACCGGTTAGATTATTTCTATAAAATATTTCACCATCTGTACCTGCCCCATTTGTGTTATTAAAACTACGCCACACGACATGGATATTACCGTTCTCAACTACAATTTCCGATTCCTCAGCTCCCCTAGTATGAAAATTCTGACCAAATATTGGTTCTGAGATTACTTGTATGTCTTCCCAACCTGAGCCAGTATGATTACATCTATAAAATATATCTGTATCTGTTCCTGCATTTTTCAAATTAGTAAGGTCTTGCCAGGTTACATATATTTTGCCATTCTCAACCGTAATATCTGGATTAGTAGAGTATTCAGTATTAATATTCTGACCTAGAATAGGTTCAGAGATCACCTGAATGTCTGACCAGATACTTCCATTAAAATATCTATAAAATATGTCATAATCTCCACCTGCACCATTATAATCAGTAGCATCCTGCCAAACCACATAAATTTTAT
>CBFDAW010000223.1:0-5674 GCA_965602865.1 uncultured Thermoplasmata archaeon | reverse complement strand
CATGTCATATTCATATTTGCTTTTCAGCATAATTCTATTCAAATTTACTTGCCATCCCTCTAAACCAGGCACAAATCTGTATAAGGAACCAATTTATTGCTCAAATCCCAGATGATCTTTTATAGCCTGGCGTATTGCACCTTCGGAGTTAACCTTGCTTTCCCAACCTAGGGCTTTAAGTTTTTTGATATCTAATAGCATGATTGGCACGTCACCAGTCCACCCGCGAGTTCCACCGGTGAATTTAAACTCAACATTATCGAGCCCCAGCTCTTCCACGATCAGTTCACCAATTCGTTTCACGGTCACCTGATCACTACAGCCAAGGTTGAAGATGTTAACCTGCTCCCGGGCATGCGTAATGGCGAACATAATAGAATCTAAACATTCATTAACTAAAAGATATGATTTTTGCTGGCGACCGTCGCCTAATATTTCTAACTCGGTTGGGTTCTTCCGTAACTTATTCACAAAATCTATAATTACCCCATGAGTGCCACGACGACCGATTATATTGGCAAACCGAAATATCCAAGCTTGAATATCAAATGAGTTTGCAAATGCAGTGATAAGCGCCTCAGAGCCTAACTTGGATGCGCCATATAACGAAATAGGAATTAACGGTCCATAGTCTTCCGGTGTGGGTATCGATTTCGCCTCACCGTATACCGTGGAACTCGACGAAAACGCGAGCTTACCCACTTTATTCAATCGCATAGCTTCTAGAACATTATAGGTAACTCGAACACCGTTTTTCAAATCAATATCCGTTTCAACGGTACCCAGCCGAATGTCCGCGTTGGCGGCAAAATGAAAAACCAGATCATGACCGGAAATAGAATCTTTTACTTTGTCCAAGTCCAGTAGTTCGCCCTCTATGAAGTTGAATCTTTCATCATTTTCATGTTTTGATAGAAATTCACGCCTACCAGAGCTCAAGTTATCATAAACGGTTACTTGATTTTCCGGTTTTTCCAATAACCGGTCCACGCAGTTACTACCAATGAATCCTGCACCGCCAGTGACGAAATATCGCAAATTATTCACCTTTCTGATTTTTGACCTTAAAAAGATATTGAGCTATAATAAATTTTTCAGTAATTAATAAGAGATTTTAACCGATTTCTTCTGTTCTTCAACACAGAATTTCTTATTAAGAAATTGTTCAGTCAACCAGAGATTAGTTTTTGTGTGTGAAGAAAGCGACCTAACCGTAAGCTCACCACCCATTAGTGCAAGAATGGGAACTAATTGGTCTGCTGCATAAATATCAACCGCCCCACTGCCCTCTAGCTCGGTAATCAATGCTTCTGCAGCGTCAGAACCAACGCGTTCTGCGGGTATCCCTTTGGAACCCAATGCAGATGCACCAAGCACGGATCGTTTATAATTTGCCAAAAGCACGAGCCCTGTGCCGGTGCTTTTGCTTTGTAAACCTTCATCGAGCTGGAGGTTTATTGGCGAGTAATTCTTCAATTTACTCTTAGCTGCCTCAAGCATACGGCGGCTCACATGACTTGGTAATTTTCTACTATGAATTATACCAGAGATATCGATAATTTTACCACGAGTGGTAATGTCCAATTTTTTATAGTTGCCCCCCGCCGTTATCTTCAAGCCTCCCTCGCCACCACCTTCGGGATAATAGCCTCTATTAATCAATTTAGCCTCAGCCTTAATGCCGAGCAGCCTTAAATGTTTCAAAAATACGCAGCTAAAATAATCAAACGGTGGTGACCACCTAACATCCGTTCCTCCTCGAACCTTAATAGCCAATTCACCTTTAAGTTCACCAAATAATGCCGGCAATAAACACGCTTGGAGAACTAGGGTTATACTGCCTGCCGTACCAATATCGAATTCAAATTTACCAGACATAACTTTTCCCGACTCGAACTTTAAGGTTGTGGTTCCGAGTTGGAGCTCACTATGGTTACCATTACATAACTTTGCTACCGCTTTTATTGCGGTAATATGCTGGGAGGCTAGCCCGGGTTTTGGGCGATTAGCACGGATGCCAGTAAGTTTAATAGGTATACCCGTTACCGCTGATAATGCAACAGCACTTCGGACGAGCTGACCACCGCCTTCGCCATACGAACAATTTATATCTAGCATTGGAAAATCCTCATACGTTTGGGAAATAAATACAGGGTCCTAAATCCAAGATACCTATATAGTCTAGACCATGGATCTAATATTTTCCACGATGATCCTCAGCGCTGCTTGCGCACTCTGGTGCGAGATTTCAAGTCGTGTGCCAAAGAAATTGAACTTGAATTGCTCAACAGTTTCAAGACTAGCTAAGGCAATATAAACCAGCCCAACCGGTTTTTCCAGAGTACCCCCCGAAGGACCGGCAATGCCCGTGACGCCTAGCCCAAGATCGGTTTTTGCTAGAATTTTAACACCACTTGCCATAGCTAACGCAGTTTCCGGGCTGACCGCACCAAATTGTTCTATTGTGTTTTGAGGCACATTCAGCAACTTGATTTTTGATTGATTACTATAAGTAATCACACCACATTCGAAATATTTCGAGCTACCGGGTATATTTGTAATCCTGTTTGCAATTAACCCCCCGGTGCATGACTCTGCTGTGGCAATAGTTAATTGACGAGCACCAAGCAGTTTCCCCAATTCGGTTTCTAGCGTAGTCATGATGGACCTCACAAAGTGTAATCAAAATATGATGCATTGGAATAGGAATTAAGAATTAATTATTTATCCTGGACAAGCTCTTGTAATCGTTTTATACCATCAATATCTGCGATGATTTTCATAACCGATGTAGGCACTAATGTTGTCCAATCCTCACCTTGTATTATCATCTGCCGAATCTTGGTCCCCGAATATTTATTACGGTCATATAGCTCTGGTGATTTTACGGTATATCCACGTTCGGAGAATAATCTTTTAGTTAATGGATTGTTTGTATATACGATATCGATTGGAGGAACTAATGACTCAACATGTGCAACCCAAACTGCATAACGGTTTAAGTCCGGAATCGGTATTAAGAAATAATTCTTGATATCAGTTTTTTTTAATGCACGATCGAGCATAATTATCCGCTCACCAGCAGTAAACGGATTCACTAATGTATAACTCTCTTGTGCACTGCCAACAGCTATGATGAGCTCATTGCACTCTGGGTCTTGCATGATTTCTTGCATCACCTGGAGATGACCATTATGAAACGGCTGGTAGCGACCGATTACCAATCCACGCTTGAAATCCATAGTAAGGTTAATTGCATTTTAAAATTTAAAACTATTGTATGTTAAGAATGTGTTCAAAGATAGGAATTAAATATTGGGTAAAAAAGATAAAATTGATAATCAGCCACTGATCGGGATTGAAAATACATATAGAAGATAGATAAAAAGAACATAAATACCCAGTAGGAAAATCCCTTGGATGCGTGTAATCCTACGCTTAACATAAATAAAAGTCAGCAATGATGCGAAAATCAGTATTGGAAATGTGGTTTGAAATAACATATTGAGTTGTTCTTCTGGTAGTACTGTTAAATCAATATCATTGAACAATGCTGCAATACCTAAGACTAATAGAATATTTATTATATTACTACCCAACACATTCCCAACAGATATATCTATCTTTCCTTTGATTGCTGCAGTGACTGAAGTTGCTAATTCGGGTAATGATGTGCCAATTGCTACGATGGTGAGCCCAACGATCGCCGTGGAAATGCCGAAGAATATCGAGATTTCTACAGCACCTTCTACCAGTAGCCAGGCACCAACAATTACGCCAATTAATCCAAAAATTATCATAATAAATTCTTTGGCTATAGACCCCTCTTTTTTGGTTGAACCAACTTTAATTGTGCGGGATAAATAAATAAAATATCCCGCGAAAGCGGTTAAGAATATTATGCTATCGATTTTATCTATTTTTCGATCTAATAAAATAAGAACTAGTAGTACAACAACCAAGTTCATGAATATTACATCACGCATGCTCTCTTTTGATGGTTTTATTTGTATCATTAATGCTGAAAATCCAAGAACTAGACAAATATTAGCAATGTTTGACCCCACTACATTACCAAACGCTAATATCCCTTCATTTTCAATTGACGCAACTGTAGCGGTAGCAAGCTCAGGCAGCGATGTAGCAAAGGCAACTAATGTGATCCCGATTATATGTTCAGAGATACCCACGATTAATGCTGCATTAGCTGCGCCATCCACGAACACATCACTGCCTTTTATTAAAAATATAAGGCCTACGACAAATGCAACAAGGGCAATGATAATTTCAATCATAAATAACGGATATTGAATATATTATTCTCATATAAAACTAACTGAATAAAAATGTTTACGTGAAACTGATTTTGTCCTTCACCAGCGAATTATCATCTGGGAAAATCCGAGTTTTGATAAATACTATGGCTCTAGCCGTAAAGAGCCGTTGAAAATGGTCAAACCATTGAAATATTTGGCGACGCTCAATGAGCGTTTAGTACCACTTGAAATCCCGTTTTTAAGTTTTACTAAGTTTTAAATATAGATGTTCTTCAATATTTTCTAGTATAGAAGGGTCATCCAAGGCTTTATGAATATCCTTTAATGTTCTATATGGTCGAGATTTAATTAATCTAGCGGCACGCTTCGATCCAATCTTCGGTAGTGCTTGTAGTGCGTTCATCGAAGCAGAGTTAATATTAAAAGGTGAAGTGAACCCCGTAAGGCTCCTGTAGCCATAATCGGTGATTACTATATCATAGAATTCATTAAGGCGTGTTTTATATGGTATTCCAATTAGAATTGGATAAGTCCCGAGCTGGCGGGCGAAGGTAATATTTCCCACAACCTTTTCGGTAAAGACATTCTTTAAAACGGTCCCTCCAGGTATCATGCGTTGTAGCATGGGTCTATCTATTTGTTCACGAACCATTCGTTTGTGTTTAATGAATTCTTTATGACGTTTTTTTGTATTGAACTCCTTAATAACGAAACTAGTAACTGGAAGAACCTGTCTTAGATTAATTCTGCGAAGAAGTAAACCTTGGTCCAATATAGATTTGAGGAACTCGAAATTATACTTGAAAGTTTTTTTGGTTTCACCTTTTAGTCCATAGACATAATTTAAACCGGGTAACAATTCTGGCAGCCCGGTCTTGCTCGGTTTGGCTCCATATTGGTTTATTAGCGTAATCATCTCCTGAACATCTTCAGGCGTAGTATTCAGGTTATTTGCTTTGATCACAGCCGGATCTGCGCTTTCGAGACCAAAAGAGAGTATATTTCCTCCGGTACAGTTTTCAATTATTGTCTTCAGAATTTGCTTTGTCTCTTTAATATGGGCAGCCATAACAGCTGGGTTGGCGTTGTCCAGATGGAGCACTTTAATACTAGGTACCGCAAATCGGATGCCAGATAATAATTTTTTCACCATCTTTGGATTTGGTTTTGGTGTTTCGGAATCGCCAAGACCTTTAGCCATATATGAAAAAATACAAGATAGTGCGCCCAATCTGAAATTTACACCCCCAAAATCGCTAAGGTGTTTAACCTCATCTGCTATGTCTTTAGGTGATCTGAATACGGGTTTACCAAACTGAGGTTCCGAGCAAAACGAACAGCCACCGGTAAAGTATCTTACACACCCTCTACCCGCTTCCAGTTCAATGACTAATGAT